>JAADFU010000083.1 GCA_013152715.1 Calditrichota bacterium | reverse complement strand
CGATCGCCCTGCTTCGCCCTTTTTATCAATTCCTTCTCTGAAATATCCATATATGCAAATTCCCAGATTCCTGTTTTTTCCCAAGTCAAAAATAGAAAATAATAAAAATATTCAAAAAAAACAAGAATAATTTTACAGGAATGGCAATATTTCAGTTAAAGTCATTTTATTTTCTGTCTGTTTGAGATAATAGGGTTTTAAATCTTGCCGAAAACTTCAATAAAATTTCCGTGGGTTCCTTTCACTGTTTTTGTCACTATGGGCCATATCTTTAGTCTAAAACAAAAAGTTTAAATTTGCTGAGAATTTACTCAAAAGGGCGTCCGCCGAAATTGTCGGTGAAAAAATAATTTTTTTACTTTGTGTCAATCACCTCGTATTGGTAAGAAATTTCCGCTGTCTTTTTTAACATCGAGGAAGCCGAGCAATATTTGGTACTGGACAACTCGATTGCTCGCTCGACATCTGCGGCTTTGATTTTATCTTTATCGCCATAGACCAAAAACGTGATTTTTATTTTCGTGAAAACTTTCGGGTGTTCATCTGCTCGCTCTGCCTCAAGACGCATGTTCACTTTCGTGAACGGGGTACGTTTTTTTTGCAAAATAGAAATCACATCCATTCCGGTGCAGCCGCCAAGTGACATGAGTAATAATTCCATGGGGCGAGTTCCGGCGTCATTTCCGCCAACTTTTTCTCCCCCGTCCATCGCGACCCAGTGTCCGGAATCCGCTTTTCCGACCAATGTTAAGCCATCAACTTGTTTAATCTCTACATTCATTTCAGTCTCCCAACTTTCATAACAAACGTCGTTCTATTTTTTTATTCAATGGAAAATTTCTTGTTGATCATTTTCTCGATGGCAGTCTTCAGCGAAACTAACGAGACCTCATCGAACCGCTCTTTCGCTTCCTCAAAAATGACGTCTTTCAGCAGCTCTGCGACGTGCTTGTCGCAGCAGGCGTCTATTCGGCCCTCAAGCGACGCCAAATAATCTTTCAATTTATTTTCCGTGAGCTTTTTCATTTTGTTTTTTCCTCCTGACTCTTTTTTTGATGAAATGATATTCAAAAAGATTCAAAGAGGCAGAATTTTCACCTACATTTTTCAAATTGAATTGTCAAGTTTTCCACAGAGACAACTATTTTCAAAATTCTCCGTTCTGCCAAAAAATCTATTGCCTTTTACCGAAAAAAATGATTAAATTAAAAAAAATTGATTCAGCCAAAAAAGGAAGCCGCAAAATGACAATCAGGGCGCACGAATGTCAGCAATTCACAGCTACATGGCGTTAAGAAAATTCACAGAAATTCTGAACATCTGCGAAAAATTCCCGGATGATGCACTTCCGGATATTTTGTACGGAAAGGTTTACGCTTATTTTCGCCCGGATCGATTGGCAAAGGGGAAAAAGCGCTCAAAGAAGCCATGGACTACTGGAATAGAGTCGGCATTTTTGGGACAGACCCGAGGCTGATTGGGTTCGTGAAAAAAGGGCTGCTCAATTCAGCACAAACACATTAGTTTTTCTCTGAAATGCTGTTTTTTCGACAATTAAGCGGATTAACCTCAGCAAAGAAGAAAAATTGCCCCAGTACGCGTTGCTTTGCGCCAAAAGTGCCCAATTTATTAAGAATTGAACAAATTGCCCGTTAAATTTTTCTGAAAAAGGTTATTACAAATGCGAATTGTTTTGCTCAGACACGGCAGGCCCGACGTTCATTATCCTGAAAAAATGAAAGCTAACGAAATGCGCAAAATAATCGACGCGTACAACGCAGCGGGTCTCAGCGAAAAAGAAACACCGCCTGAAAATGCCGTTGCGGCGGCAAAAACATGCAAGATTGTCGTTTGCAGTGATTTACAACGCTCGCTGGACTCGGCGCGTGCTCTTGGATTAAATCCCGGCCTTGTCGATCCTTTGTTCCGAGAGTTGGACTTGCCGTATCCAAATTCCCCCTTTTTCAGTCTTTCACCCTTCGTCTGGTCAATTCTTTTCAGAGTTATCTGGTTTTTTGGCTATTCCGCCAACAGCGAATCTTACCGTGAGGCCAGGAAAAGAGCAGCCTCCGCTGCGCAAAAGCTCATCGAAATAGCAAAGGAAAATGAATCTGCAATTTTGATCGGTCATGGCTTTTTAAATAGATTTATTTCAAAGGAATTTTTGTCCCGTGGCTGGCAAGGGCCTCGCTATTCAGGCAAAAATTTTTGGAGTTTGGGAGTTTATGAATTTTCGGCTTGACAAAAACTTACCTTCGCATTTGGCGTACTCAATATTAAGTTTGTTCGTGGCATTTTTTCTTTCAGTCAGTGTTCTGCTTTCACAAACTGCGGCAATTACCGTCAGCGATACAATTTATCAGACCCTTGGTGCAGATTTTTTCGGCATTCAATATCACGCTGACACTTACGACAACAATAATGCGACAGATAAATTGGCAAAGCTCAAATTGCAGCGCGTCCGAATCTGGGCAAAAGTCGCTGATTTTCATCCGGCGCCGAACGTTTGGAATTGGGAAGAACTGGATAAAAAAGTGGCGGAAATCACCAGTCTCAACTACAAGCCGCTTCCCTGCATTTATCAGAGTGAGCAATGGTTCACTGGAACGCCAACAGATCCGTGGTGGAATGACGCGGACGGATTGGCTGAATGGGAGGCCGCTGTCTTTGAGTTTGCCAATCGCTACAAAAACGATCTGGACATGATTATTTTTTTCGACGAGCCCAACATGCTGTACCCGGATCGCGATTATTATCTTCCGTTCAAGAAATGCGCCCAGCTATTTTTGCGCGCGGCAAAGCAGGTCAAAAATGTCAAGCCCGAAATTCAATGCGGCGGTCCCTCAAGTTTTGGCGGTTGGGAAAACGGACATTGGGCGAATTATGTTCTCAATGAACCCGAAGGAAAAAATGACCTCGATTTCGTTTCAGTCAATTTATTCATTTCCTGGGACGGCGATGATTCAGACGCGTTGATCATGGACAGGACAATCTGGTACGAGGAAGCGCCGCTGAAAATCAAAGACATGGTCGGAGGAAAGTGGTCGGGCACACTCGTTCTCGACGCCTACAATGTCAGCGCCGTCTGGAAAAAAGACGGCGAACTCTGGACTGATCCGCGAAATACGAATATTTTTGGCGGCGTGTATCAGGCGGCGGCTTTGCTGCACGGCGCCAAAGGTGGCTTCGACATCACGCTGCACTGGGAGACTATCGGCGGGTACGGGATTTTGAACTGGTTTCCGGAATTCAGGGAATTGCCGCCCTACTTTTCATGGAAATTTTTAATTGATGTGGCAGGTCTCAAGCCAGACGCACAGATAATTGGCTGCGCGACAAATGAGACGCCGAAGTCAGACGTTCTCCACCACGGTGGCATGAATGTCCATTCGTACGTCATCCAGCCGTTTGCCATTCGCCGCGTCGACGGCGGCGTGAGCGTCATTTTAATCAACAAGTACAACGAGTCAAACAGGACCGCCACCATTTCCGTCCCCGACGGCATGAACAGTTATGAAATTTTTCGCTACGCCCAGAATCGAATCACAAGCTGCTTTTCTTCGGTTGAATCCGGGCAAGCCATACAGACCGTCCCTGTCGATTGTCCCCCCTTCAGCATTTCTATTGTCAAATTTAGTGCAACCACGGCAGTGGAAACAGCAGAGAAAAATATCTGCGTATCCGAAAATGAAAACTTACTTTCAAACTTTCCCAATCCGTTCAACTCATTGACTCAAATAAATTATCGAGTGCCAAAATCAGGCTTGGTGGAACTGAAGGTTTTGAACCTGCTCGGGCAGACAGTCCGCACCCTGTTCCGCGAAACGCAACCATCCGGCAGTTTTCACCTTTTCTGGGACGGGAAAGATTACTCGGGGAATTTGCTCACCAGCGGTGTTTATTTGATAAATTTGCAAGCAGGAAATCAAATTGCGCGGCGGAAAATTCTTTATTTGAAATGAAAAATCCGATTTGCATTGAGTCGAAAAAATTAAGAAGCCAGCGAAACAATTTTCCCTTCTGTCGCTTTCCCCCTGGGAAACTCGCCGACGATCCGACCTTCGCGCATGACGATGATTCGGTCGCTCATTTTGAGAATTTCCGGCAGTTCCGAAGAAATAATCATCACTGCGATGCCCTGTTCCGTCAACTTGTGAATTAATTCGTGGATTTGCACTTTAGCAGCGACATCCACGCCGCGAGTCGGCTCGTCGAAAATGACTGTTTTCACATTGCCGCTGAACCAGCGCGAGAGAATTATTTTCTGCTGATTGCCGCCGCTCAAACTATTGACGCTGTCCGTGAGCGAGCTTAGTTTGATCCGCAATTGCTTTGAAAGCGACTCGGCGGTTTGTTTCTCTAATTTTTTTTTAATCATGCCGCGTCGCGTCAGGGCAGATAAATTGGAAATGGTCATATTTGCCATGAGGTTCAAATCAAAAAACAACCCCTGATCTTTTCTGTCTTCCGGAACAAAACCGATGCCCGCCTTGATTGCATCTGCCGGAGATTTGATAATCAGTTTTTTACCGGCTAATTTCACGCTGCCGCTGATTTTTTTATCCGCGCCAAGAATCGCCCGCGCCAGTTCCGTTCTGCCCGAGCCGACAAGGCCGGCGACTCCCAAAATTTCGCCAGCGTGAATTTTAAGATTTATTGCTTCCGCCAGTTTCCTGGTTTGCAAATTTTCGACCTCCAACATCACCTCTTTCTTTGAATCGGCAGAGCGCTTTCGCTGCCACGATTCAATTTCTCTGCCTACCATCATTTGCACGAGACCGTCGCGATCCACTTCATTGATTGCTTTTGTACCCTGAATTTTTCCGTCACGCAGCACCGTGACGCGGTCGGCAATTTCAAATATTTCCTCCAGACGGTGGGAAATATAAATGAAAGCGACGTCTTTTTCCTTCAATTGGCGAATGATTTCAAATAATTTTGCTAATTCATGCCCCGTCAAAACTGCGGACGGCTCGTCCATCACGATGATGTTGGCATTCACGGATAGCGCTTTTGCGACTTCGATCATCTGCTGCTGCGCCACGGGCAGCACGGATAATTTTTGCTGGACATCTACTTTCAAACCCACGTGCTGCAGCATGGTTCGCGCGCGTTGATGAAGCAGTTTTTTGTTGAGAAAAAATTTCCACCGCAAGGGCATTCTGCCGAAAAAAATATTTTCCGCTACCGACACCGCCGGAATCAACATGAATTCCTGATAAATGATGGCGATGCCGAACCGCTGGGCGTCGCTGGGCGTTTCAATTTCAGCCGGTTGTCCGTTCAGAAAAATTTCACCGGAATCTTTACCGACGGCTCCGGCGAGAATCTTTATCAGTGTCGATTTGCCGGCGCCATTTTCGCCGACCAGCGCGTGCACCTCGCCGCGGCGCAAATCAAAATTTACATTGTCCAGCGCCAAAACGCCGGGGTACTTTTTACGGATATTTTTCATCTGCAAAACAATTTCATTCATCAACTCAACCCTCGCCTTAAATCCAAATTTTTCGCCA
>JAADFU010000082.1 GCA_013152715.1 Calditrichota bacterium | reverse complement strand
TTGAATTTACCGAAAGTCACCTGAAATTTTCTATTGCCGGCGCGAATGTAGGCTTCTGTTTCATCGTGGTAAATGTAATCAGGCGAAGTTGCGCGCACAAATCCCAGTCGCGGCAACGTGTAATTTCCCAGCCGATATTTTTGCGTGCCCCATTCCTTGTTATCCCGAAAATCGAAGAAAAAGCTCAGGTAATTCGTCAAGCATCCGTAAGCGCGAATGCCGTTGGTGAAATGGTGATGCTCCGTGCGGACGTCAGAATTCCAGACCGAATTGAGCGTACGATAGCGAAAAACAGGATCGCCGAAAATCTGCACCTCGCCGTCTTTCCAGGAAAATAAATTGCGCCCGTTCCCGTAAATCCATTTTGGCAGCCAACCGGAAAATAAGCGCCAGTTTTTTATTTTGTCGATTCGGGAGTTGTGGTTCACGCTGAAATTATTTGGCAAATCATCCTGAAATTGGAACAGCAAATAATTAAGCTCGTCTTTTTCCTCTTCCGTCAAAAATTCGGAAGCCGCGTTTTTTTGAAATATTTTTTTTAGATATTCCGCAGCGGCTTTCCGCGACAATGGCAGACTTCCAGGCGGCGTCAGTGCCAGCGATTTTCGGGCGCTCAGGCGTTCGATGAATGAGTAAACCCGATGATTCAAAGGCACAAATGGTGATTGTGCGTGCAAGATGGTACACAAAAAAAAGATTACAATCAAAATGACCGAGAAAAAAGTGTGCCCCACCTTTGAGGTGGAGTACACTTTTGGAATTTTTGGAAAAAATCTTAAACGATTTATTTGAAATGCTTTTTTTTTCATAAATTTACTCTTGCTCTCACAGCGACGCAAAACCACAAAGCATTGGAAGTGTGCCCCACCTTTGAGGTGGGTACACTTGCACCTTTAAAAATTATCTAAAATTTCACAAATCTTCTCCGCGGCGTGGCCATCTCCGTAATGGCCTTTTTGCTCTGAATGCGGTTGAAAATTTCTCATGGCATCCAAAATTAAATCATAGTCTGAACCCACGATGCGGTTCCAGCCATCTGCCACTGTTTCCACCCACTCGGTTTCGCTGCGCAGCGTGATACACGGCACCTGATAAAAATAGGCCTCTTTTTGCACGCCGCCGGAATCAGTGAGAATTTTGTTTGCCTTTTTCTCCAGTAAAATCATTTCCAAAAAACTCACCGGTTCGGTCAAAATCGCCTGCGGTGCATTCTCCAATTTTTCCATTAAACCATATTGGCGAAGACATTTTCGCGTTCGCGGATGCGCCGGGAAAACCACTGACAGCGGCGCTTGTAAAATCGCGTCGATTATGTGCCGCATGTTGTCTTCATTGTCCGTGTTTTCCGCCCGATGCAGCGTCAACAAAAAATACTCTTTTTCCTTCACGCCAAGCTTGCTGAGAATCTCTTTTTTTGACTCCGCCAAAGGCGCAAACCGCAGCGCCGCGTCAAACATTACATCGCCAACATTGTACACATTTTCCCGAATTCCTTCCCGCGTAAGATTCTGCACCGCCGTTTCCGTCGGACAAAGCAGCAATTTGGAGACGCAGTCCGCCACAACGCGGTTAATTTCTTCGGGCATGCGGCGATTGAAACTGCGCAATCCCGCTTCCACGTGGGCCACGGGGATGTGCAATTTCACCGCTGCCAACGCCGCCGCCATTGTGGAGTTTGTATCGCCATAAATTATCACCCAGTCCGGTTTCTCCTCAAGCAAATACTTCTCCACGCCGATCATAATTTGCCCTGTTTGTTGGGCGTGAGTGCCGGAGCCGACGCCCAGATTTCTATCGGGACGGGGAATTTTCATTTCATCGAAAAATATCTGAGACATATTTTCGTCATAATGCTGACCCGTGTGCAGCAATAATTCCTGGTGTTGTTTTCGCAATGCTGCCGAGACCGGCGCCGCCTTGATGAATTGCGGTCTGGCGCCGACCACAGAAACTATTTTCAATGTCGTTTTCTCCTGAATGTTTTTCTCAATACCGACTTCACTTTTTCCAGGTCCGATTTTATGTGCTCCGTCATCGCTTTAAGTTTCTCATTTTCTTCCGGGTCAGATTTTAAATTTTCATAAAATTCCCCGGCGTAGGCCCAGAAAACGCTGAACAAAAACGCCAAAAATGTGGCAATGATGACCATTAGCTTTCTTTTAGGCCGGCTGCGCACTTCCGGCGACACAGCCTCATCCAGCGCCTGCACCGTAGGCGTGTCGCGCGCTTCCTGAATTTTCGCCTGATAGTACTGCTGATTCAGCAGTTGCCAGACGGTCTCCTGAACCTTGACTTCGCGCATCAGTTTTGCCAATTGAATCCCTACTTCCGGCACCTGCGAAAACGGGATGTAAAATTCTTTTCGTTTTTGTAGGTCTTCGTCCGTGCCGTACTGCAAATAATTGTATTGTTTTTTCAATTCTTGCAACTCTTTTTTCAGCCGAATGACGGAAATGTGATCCGCTTTCAGCGACTGCAGCGCCACGCCGAGCTCCACCTCCTTGGCGATAATTTTCCCTTTTAATTCGCCCGCTTCCTGAATCGCGGCTTCGGTCTGCGCTTCCAGAGAGATTGCCTTATACTTTTCTTTGAACCGCGCTAACTCCTCGGAGGCTTTCGCCAGCTTTTTTTCTGTAATTTTAAGCTGCGCCTCAATGTACAGCCGCGAGTTTTTCGCCCGGGAATTGGATTTTTCTTTGTTTATTTTATCCAACTCCGCCACAAAGGCGTTGGCGACATCCGCGGCAAGATGCGGGTCAGGCAACTCCACCTCCAGCGTGACAATTCCTTCCTGCGATGCCTCCACGTAAATTTTCTTGCGTAGCGCTTTCCTCCCTTTTTCCAGACTTTCGTAGCCCAGAATATCCAACAGCGTGCGTTTTTTTGCTTTTTTCCCGCCACGGGGAAATTCAAACACTCTTTGCAAAACGCCGTCCAATACGGAGCGGCTTTTGAGAATTTGCACGAACAAATCAGACGTCGTGCTCGTTTCCGTGAGCAACATGCTGGAGAGTGGCGTGTTGGACAGCGCGGTCAAAAGTCCCGAAGATGGCGCCTCTTCCGGCGGTAAAATTGTGGTACGGGCTTTGTAATACGAGGGCATGACAAAGCTAACGAGCAGCGTCAAAATTGCCACCAGAAAAACATTTCTGTAAATCATGCGCCGCCGCTTTATCAGCACGTGCAAATAATCTAACAGATCGATTTCCTCGCTCTTTTTTTCATTCATGGGCAAATTATTTCCTTATGGCTTGTTGTACGACAATATAAACCGTTGCCACCTGTGCCACGACAGCGATAGTCTGGCGAAAGATTTCCCACCAATCCCGATCCGGTCGACGCGGCACCCAGATAATGTCGCCGGGGTCGAGGCGTTTCACATCCTCGTCGTCAATAATCTCTCCGGAAACTTTCGTCACTTTGATGCTGCGTTTTTTTGCGTCCCAGGTGACGCCGCCGGCTTTTCCCAGATAATATTTGATATCTTTCCCGGGTTCGTACAAAACGCCGCCGGGCCGTGACACTCTTCCGGTAACGTAAACCACGTCCGGCGTTTCCGGGACATTAATCACATCGCCGTCTTTGAGCGTAACATTTTCACGCATGTCGCCTTTGATGCACAATTTATAAAAATCTACCACAATGCGGCCTATGTCCTGCGTGTTTTCCTTCATCACCAAATATTCGTATTCAGACTCGGTCAACTGATCCCGCGGAATTTGCTTGAGCCGCAAATATTCTTTGTCAATGGTCAATTTCGAGCTGCGTCGAATCAGCGACGCCTCTCGAATCAGAGCCCTGTCGGTAAAACCGCCGGCTTTTTTCATGACCTCAAACAAAGTCGTCGTGTCTTCCGTGATGGCGTAAGTGCCGGGAAATTGCACCTCGCCGCGAACTTCAATGACGGGTCCGACCTCCCATTCCGGAATTTTGCGAATGAAAACGCGGTCGTCTTCTTCCAACAAAACATTTTCTTCACACTGGGGATTCGCTAAAATTTTCTGCAAATCTAATTTGATAAATTTAGTCGCTTTTTTGGGATCAATTTTCGCCACTTCGCATTCCAGCAAATAGGCGCTGCGCGTCAAATTTCCCGCCTTGTGAATCAGATCGACAACGTGCAAATTTTCTTCAAACGGAAAAGTACCAGGCCTTTTCACTTCGCCGTGAATGTGAACGAATTTCGGATGCGTCTGGTCAAGGATGGAAAAAACATGTACTTTGTCGCCATTTTTCAGAAGATAGTTTTCCTCACAGCTATCATTTTCCGCAATGTGTTGGTAGTTAACGAAATGGACTTCCCGATCGCCACTTGGCAACAAGCGGCTGATTTCAACGTTATCAAGATAAGCCAGATCAGTAAAGCCGCCAGCCAATGCGATCAATGCAGAAAGTCGCTCTGTGCTGTCCGTTTTGAGCTCAAACCGCGCCTGGCGTTTTACTTCCCCGTCGATGGCGACAATGGCATCAATGAGCGGCACGACAATTTTGTCCCCCGGCTGAAGAAACAGGTCCGAGGGCGCCTCGCCTTTTAATAAAAATTGATAAAGATCGACGTGGGTAAATATTTTTTCGCCTCGGTAGAGTTCGATATTTCTCAGTGAACCGCGATCCGTGGGACCGCCGGCAATCATGATCGCGTCGAGAACCGTGTTGACTGAAGTTAAGTAATATTTTCCCGGACGATTCACGTCGCCAGCCACCGCTACCGGAAATTTCTTCGGTTCAATGACCATCACATTCACGGAAAAATTGTCATAATATTTGGAAAACTCACGGCTGAGAAATTTCTGGAATTCATTCAATTTCATGCCGGAAACAAAATACATGCCCACCGTGGGAATATAAATTTTTCCTTCCACGTTGACAATAACGTCAAAATTTTGCTGACTTTTCCCCAGCAGATAAATTCCCAGTCTGTCGCCGGGGCCCAGCCAGTAATTTTCCGGGAACATACCACTGCCAAAGCTGAGAATGCTCTCGTAAGGGCTGCTCTCGGTAAAAAAATTGCTGCCGAAAAGCGGAAGCCTCGTTTTTTGTTGAGAAGCAGGCTTGACAGCAGAAGCAGCCCGCTCCTGCGGCAGAGAAATGCCTGTCGGAGACGTCGCCGGCTGCTCCTGAGAGAAAAGAGTATTCCGACTAAAAACGCCGACAACGAGAAAAGTCAGCACGAGCCATAGATTTTTTTGAACAAGAAAATTGCTAAAATTTTGCTTCAATTTCATTTTCAACTTAACTCCAAATTAATCAATTAAAAATATAGAAATTTTTAATCATATTAGCAATGATTTTTTTTTATTTGTGAGATTATTCCGGCATTAATTTTTTTCACTACCAAGACGCGCGGCATGAAGTTGTCATTATTAATTTTTGGTAAATTTATTCCGAACAATTAAAGCCCCGCCGACATTTCCACGCTTATCGACGGGGCTAAAGAACCGACTCGAAAATAGCCGTTCACTAAATTTTTATTAGCGGATAAACAGCATTTTTCGCACCTTGCGAAATACGACGCGGCCGCCCAGTGATTGATCATTTTTCAGCGCTGTCATTCTCATGAAATAGACACCGGTGGCGACGACCATTCCGTTCGCGTCTTTGCCGTCCCAAAGCATTAAGTAGCGGCCTGGCGCTTTGTCCCTATCCAGCAAAACGCGTACTTGCTGCCCCAGAATGTTGAACAATTCAATTTTAACGTGCGTTTCTTCCGAGACGGCGAATTGAATTTTCGTTTCGGCGTTGAACGGATTGGGGTAATTCTGAATCAACTGAAATTTTTGTGCTTCGCTGCGGGAAAGCGGATCGTCCATGCCGTCCGGCAGCAAATTTTTGTCCTCGGACTCCGGTTTGATAATGACGACGTACATTTTTTCGATTGACTCTGCGCCGGCAGCCATGTTTCCGCCCAAAATCACAAAGCCGGTGTCCAGTTCCGCCTGCCACAAATCGAGAGTACCAAATTCGCCGTCAAAGCCGATCTTTTCGCCCGTACGGTAAAATTTATCGATGAGCCAATCCGGATAATTTCTCACATCCGGATCAACGCCGACAAAAACAGTCGCCTTCTTTTTCAAGCGAAATGCCAGAAAGGCGCTGTTGGTACTATTCGCATCTGCCTGAGCTGTGCGAATCCACAACCCACCCAGGATTTTTTTCGGCACGGATTGAATTCGTTCGTTAGCGTCCAGATAGCAGGTGTCGCCGACACTCAAATAGGCAAACTCGTAACGCGCAGGAATCAAATTGTCCGCGATAAAATCTGTCTCTGGCGGCAGCGTGTAAATCAATCGTTGCGGCTGCACGATTCTATTGGGCGGATCCGCGCGGTCGGCGATTCCGGTTATTAAAATCTGATACGTTTTACCCGGCTCATGGGCATCAGTTTCCAGAATCACTCTTTGCAAACTACTGTCCAAAAGCGCGCTGCGAATGGCGACGTACGGATTGATGAGATAATTCGCCACATTTTCAGCGCTTTCCCGGCTCACAATTTCGTCGAACGTTACCTCCAATTGCATGGCATTTTTCAATTCACAATTTTCTGCCACGGGCGGTGTTTTGTCGGTCTGGAAAAAGTAATATTCCTGTACCGTATTCGCCCTGATGATATTGGGAATCGGCGCCGTGTCTTTAATTCCGTTCACTGTAATTCGATAATACAGCCCGCTGCTGTGCGTTGAAGTCGTCAGATACACGCTATTTGAATTTTCGCCCAACTGGGCGGCGACAACGGCAATTCCTTTGTCAATACTGTAATTGGACAACAGTTCTGCGCTTTTGCGATTCAAAAATTCAGAAAAAATCAGCTTTAGCTTTGTTGCACTGAGCGGTTCCACGGACAACAATCGCGGCGCAGTAAAATCCTGCGGATTGAAAACGAACTGATAGCTTTTGCTCGCCGTCAATGTGTTCGCCGGAGTCGCCAAATCGCTGATTTGCTGCGCGGAAATTTCGTAAACTTGATTCTGCCGCAGAGGACTGGTTGTCAGCGCAATTGTTCGCAAATCCATCAATCGCTCAGCGCGAGAAATTTCCACGCCGGCATTGATTTGATAATTTTCTGTTTTTTGCGCCGAATTCAGATCCACGCCTTCGGTAAACTGAACAAGAATTTTGTTCGCTGCGGCAGCGCGGACAAAATAAATTTCAGGCGGTGTGTTATCCTCAGATTGGAATTGATATTGAAATTTCGTATCAGCGCTAATCACATTTGCCGGCGAGGCAAGGTCCCTGATATTCTTCAATTTCATCGTGTACCAGACGCCCGGCACATGATTTTCGGTTGTCAAAATGACGCTGTTTTCTTCAACGTTAAAATTTGCCGAATAGATTGTTACCGCCGGGCTGATAAGGTAATTCGCTGTCCTTTCTGCGTCACTTTTTTCCACCAGTTCGCTAAACACGAGCTCCAATTTATTCTGTGAAATGACGCGCCAGTCAGCCACAACAGGCGGGACACGATCATTGGGATGAAAATAATAACTGACGCGATAATTTTCGCGGATGAGATTCGGGTTCGGCGCCAGATCCTCAATGCCGGACACTGATAGCAAGTATTCCCCGGCAACGTGCGGCGTTGTTTGCAAAAACAGTGTCTTTCCATCCCGCGCCAGCGAAGCGGATAAAACCTGAACACCGCGATCAATTTGATAATTTCCGATTTCCTCTGCCGTGTTTCTGGCAACGGATTCGCTGAACAAAATCGTGAGCGTGGTGTCCGAATTCACCGTCAGTTCGGCGACTTCCGGCGGCATGACATCGCGCATACTTACCGTTGCCGAAAGTTCATGGGAAAAATTGCTTTCCATGCCATAATTATTTACTGCCGTGATTGCAGCAAAATAGGTCACACCTTCCGACAAATTCACCAGCGTGAATGACAACCTGTCTCCGGCTTCGACGACGGTATTGTAATTTTGTGACTGGATGCCGTAATAAACTTTGTAACTGACAATGTTATTGCTTCCGCACGAATCCCAGTGCGCCACTAATCCGCCATCGCCGTTAGCTTCCAGTGAAACGAAATTGACAATCTGTGGTTTATCAGGATTTTGCTTGACAAAGATATAATCCACGCGCGTATCCGCTGCAATTTTGTTGTGGAGATCGGACATATCCTCGATATTTTCCACGGCCAATTGATAGCCTTCCCCATTTTCGTGTTGAGAAGTCTTCAGCGTCACCTTCGTCATGCTCAAATCGATCGTCGCCCGAAAAATTCTAATTCCTTTGCTAATTTTGTAGTTTGCAGTATCCGTCGCCATTTCCGGGACGACCGGCTCGGAAAATATTACCTCCACTTGGTTTTCTTCGCTTGCCTGCACAGAAGCAATTGTCGGCGGCGTCAAATCTTCAACCCGATAGAAAATCTTTTTCTCTTGTTGCAGTGCGTTCGGCTGCGGCGCACAGTCTTTGATATTTTTCACCGCCAACATATAATCACCTGGCTTTTGTTTCTCGGTAAAAATGTGCAAAACTCGCTCATTTATTTCCAGAGAAAGTGATTGAATTTCCACAGGGATATTTTCACCGCCGCCAGCGAGAGTCTGGTCGTTTTGGTTAAAATTTCTCTTCCCGCTCAATTGCCAAACATCGACATCTGACGCCACGGTTTTGATTTGAAAATTATTCGCATTTTCCGCCGATATTTTTTGCACCCGTTCGTTGAAAACAACCTTCAAATGATCAGTATCAACAACTTCAACCTGACTGACATCAGGAGCCAGTCTGTCGGTATACGAGTAAGTGAAATAACTGTGAGGCAAAATCGTGTTCGGCTGTTGCGCACGGTCCTTGATATTATCTATTATAATAATGTAATTTCCCGGCTGATGCGCAGTTGTGGTTAAAATTGCCGTTGCCTCCGAAGAATCCAGCCGCGCCGCCTGCACTTCGATGTTGTTGTTAATGGAATAGTTCGCGATATTTTCAGCGCTCTCTGCAGTTACTTTCTCGCTGAAACTTACACGCACTTCCGTGGGCATTGCAGCCTCTACGCCGGTTATTGTGGGTCTGATTTGATCCACATATTCGTAGCTCAATGCAGTCCCTGAATCAATTAAATTTTTCTGACTCGAAATATCTTTGATATTGTTCAAATGCAACACGTAGCTTCCTTCGGCATGATGCGCTGTCAGCAAATGAACGGTTACTGTGTCCTCGTCTAAAGTAGCTGATAAAAGTGAAACTTCCGGCGAAATACGATAGTTGGCGACATTTTCCGCGGAGTTTCTTTCCACCGGTTCGCTAAAACGCACATCAATTTGACTGTCCGCAACCACTGTCGCAGAAATTGCTTCCGGAACGATGTGGTCGACATAATTGTATGTCAGCGTCTGAGTCGGTATCACATTCGGATTCTGCGCCCTGTCTCTGACATTTTGAAGCTGCAAATGATACTCGCCCTCGTTGTGCAGCGAAGTCGTGAGCCGTGCCTGAACGCCATTATTTTCCAGGTTGACGGAAAGCACGTTGATGCCGCGATTAATTGAATAGTTGGAAGTTTTCTCCGCATCGGCGGAATTCACTGGTTCGCTAAAATTGACAATGACAGTCGTCGGCGCGATGGCTTCCACCGACGTCATTCGCGGCGGAACTGAATCCACAAATTGGTAGGAAACTGTCGTGTGCGCCGCGATGAAATTCGGCATCTGCGCGCGATCACACAAATTATTCATTTCCAACTGATAATTCCCTTCGCCGTGGGAAGTCGTTCTCAGCATCACCGTTTTCCCGTCGTGCGCTAATTTCGCCGACAGAATCTGAACACCGTTATTGATGGCATAATTTGCCTTATTTTCAGCCTTTTGTTGAGCCATTGGTTCGCTGAATAAAATCTTCACCGTATCTTCCGCTACGGCGTTCACACTAACAACTGTCGGCGCGGTCGTGTCGATGTAGTGGTATTCCAAAGTCGTATTTTGAGCAATGGAATTAGGCTGCAGCGCGCGATCCTTGATGCCATTCAGCGTCAAATGATAGCTTCCCTCGCCATGCGGAATTGTTTGTAATTCCACAGAAACGTTGTCGGACAAAAGTGTGGCGGAAATAATCTGAATATTTCTGTCAATTGAATAATTGGAGACTTTTTCCGCTGAGTTTTTTTCCACCGGTTCGCTGAACCTGATTCGCAATTCTGTCTCAGAAATTACCTGCAAATTTTTCACTGTGGGCGGAAATTTATCTTGGTACGGATACGAAACAACAGTGCCGTCAGCCAGCGGATTCGGATTTTTCGCCCGGTCAGTAACGGAGTGTACAGCAAGCTGATAATTTCCTTCGCCGTGAACGCCGGTAGCAAGAGTTATCTTTTTGCCTGTTGAATTCAAAACTGCACTCAAAATCGGCACTGATGGTGTGATTTGGTAGTTGGAAATTTTTTCTGCCGAGGTCTTTTCCATTGGCTCTGAAAATTGTACTTCAACAGTCGTGTCCGTCGATGCCCGCACAGAAATCACCTGCGGCGGAAAACGATCAACGAACTCATAGCTCAATTGATTCTGTCCGGCAATTTCATTCGGCGCTTTGGCACGATCCTTCACTTTAACCACCGTCAACATGTACGTTTGCTCCGCGTGAGGCGTGGTTTTC
>JAADFU010000081.1 GCA_013152715.1 Calditrichota bacterium | reverse complement strand
TGAAAAAGTTCACCAGCCATAGATTTCTTCTAATTTTTTTATCCCACGTGTACCCCACTGCAAAAGTGGGGCACAGTTTACCAAATTTCGGGCAATTTCCAAAAATCTACCCTTTAACGCTTAATTTTAAAGAGAGGGATTTTTTGGTAATTATTCAGGTATGAGCCCGCTGAAGCGGCTACTTCGCTTACCAGGTCGATTTATAAACACCACACGATGAATCGTGGACCTAGTACAATCGTTTTTTTGAACAAACATCATGCTTCAGCAGCTTACAAAATGATAAATAGCCGACTCAAGCTGAATAGTTACTTTTTTTGTTGCTTATCTTATTGAAAAGTTCTATATTTAAGAAAGAATGTGCAGCGGAATAAAAAGTTTTTTGGCACGAGGCTGGTTTTTGAATCAAATTTAAGGGAAGGGTTTATTTTGTCTGTTCCAAAATTTCGCTGATCTCTTGCCTCAATTCATCGAGAAGTTGCTGTTTCTGGCGAATTGTTTCATCGATATTTTTCAGCTTTCGCTCCATCTGCTGATGGTAAAAATCTTTTTGGTGGAGAAAGCGAAGCAGAATCCGTTTGAGGGGAACCGTCGCCGACGATGATACTTGATTCGGGGAAATTTCTATCCAATTGTTCAATTGATTGTCAATATCTTTTATGAACTTTTCGAGTTGCAAATACGTCTGATTAATGAGAATTATCTTCGTTCGTTGCAATTGGAAAAGAGATATTTCCTCACGGAAAAAAGTCTCGTAGTGATGAAAAAAATTTTTAAATTGACAAATTAGTTTATTTTTTCTCTGGATTGATTTTCGGAGTTGGATAATTTCAATGGACTCTTTTGAGAGCTGGTCAATGAGTTGGCGGAATTGGTGGCTTGCTCGGTTGCTTCCGAGGGAGATGGCTGCGCCGACGGGCAGAACCTCTGGCCTTTTGAATCTAAAATTTATTCTCATCACAACAATCCTCCGGTTTTCAGATTGCGGAGATTAGTGACTTAATGGGGGTGTCAGTTTTCATCCAACGGCGCTGATTTTGCAAACGCCATGCCAGAAAAGTAAGTTTAATTGTTTGAATTTCTTAACATTATCGCGCTCCCTTTTTAGGAGCAGAAATTTAATTCTTATAGTTAAAATTCTTGACCTTCTCCCTATTCATACTTGTAATGTATTTGTTTTTCATAAATTATCATGCAAAATCTTTTTTATAATTTTGTGACAATTTCTCATTTTCGCCGGGCGGTTACAATATTGTAAGCAAAACCGATTTCGCCACGTTAAAAAGTTGCAAATTAACAATAGGATTCTTTCCGTATAAGACCTTAAAAGTGGAACTTGACCGACTTAATCACGTTTATGAAAATGATATTCAGGCTGACAAAAAGTCAGGAAAAGACAAGAGATCACCAATGAAAAAAATTACCGCTTACATTATTTTTTGGTTAGCGATTAGCTTCCTGCTCCGGGGATCGGCGATTGCATTAATTGCGCCCGTGGAAATGAACGGAGACAGCGCTGTCACGCTTGTCTCAAGCGATAAAATTTCACTTTCATTTGAAAAACTTGAGTTGTACCATCACCCGCTCGGTATTTGGCTTGCCACGTATCGCGCCACATTGCTCAATAATACCGCGCATCCGGTCACACAAACCATTGCTTTCCCGGCCGGATTTGATGAGCGCATGGTGGACAAAGACCTTGTGTGCGATGCCTTTCAGAACTTCAAAGTTTTCGCAGACGGGGAGCCGATTAAAAAAATCCAATCTTTGCTCAAATGTACAAATTTTGTCAAAACCACCGGCATCGAATGGACAATGGACGACGGTTCCGGCGTCGGATTTGTCAATGTGTTCGCTTTGAATTTTTCCCCGGAAGAAAAAAAGACCGTTCACATCACTTTCAATTTCATCGTCAAAAAGCCGCCCATTAAATTTAATCCGAAAAACAAACAATCGTGGTACACAGAATCAATGGACTGGCTGAAACAGGATTACGAGCTCAGACCGGAAAATGACTTCAAACTTCCGGTCAGTTTGGCGTCGTTTTGGGCGCTTTACCCTGACTCCATTGTGTTCGAAACTTATCTGGCGAAAAACTGGCTGAGCATCGTACCGCGCGACAAACGCGCGCCGGAACGCTTAGTGAGAAAGAAATACGAATTCACTGAACCGTTCGGATTTTACACGCCGCCGGATGTGGAATTGGAGCCGCTCACGGAAACGGAAATCGCCACCATGTCCAAAACGAAACGCTGGCTGCTGAAAAACGCTTTTCCTGCCAAATACGGGAAAATTTTCTCGCATCCGCTGCTGAAGCTCTATTTCAGCAAACAGCCGTGGTACAAGCCCGACGAAAATTTTCATGTGTGGTATCTGACTGAATGGGATTCGGAAAATATCAAATTGCTGTATGGATTTGGGAAAAAAGGCAATTAGCCTCATCGCAAAAATTTTTCAATGAGGGGACCTAACGCAGACACGCTGCAATTAAAAATGAAAAATTAAAAGAATAATTAAAATATTTTCTTGCTCATTGTGCAAGAAATAAACTTTTTAGAGACCAATATGGAAAATAAAAGCAAAAACGCCGGAGTCACCACATCAAAAATAAAGTTTTGTGATTTGCGCTGTGAACACGCATCTTTTCCCAAAGAAGACGCTGTCGATGGCAGTCAGAGCTGCCGGACTTTTGCTGCCCTGTGGTGCGATCTTTTGGGACAGTTGGTCACGAAAAATGCGCCCTGCGCCGTTCAATTCGGCAAAAGAAGGCCTAAAACCGGCTTTTAGCCGATAATCGTGATTAATAACTGGTAATTGACGATTAATGAGCGTAATTAGCTTCTTTCGACAATTTAACATAATTTGTTTTTTACTTTACCTGCTATTTTTCTTTTAAAAGAAAAAGGCGCTAAAGGAGGTGGCAAATCATGGCGCGAAAATTAATTTTAACAGTGCTTGTCTGCGGATTTTGGAGTTCCTCATTTTTTTTGACAAGCTGCACCAAACCAACGCCAATTGAGCCCAAAGCTGCGCCGCAGAATGCCACATTCGACGTGGTGAACGACATCACCAATGACGAAGTCTGGTTTTCCCGCGATGTGCGCACGATCAAGGCGGACGTTTCAGTGAAAAACGCCACCCTGACGATTGAAGCCGGCGCCACAATTTTATTCGAAGCCGGGGCATCGCTCACCATCGGCGACAGCGCAAAAATTATCGCCGACGGCAGCGACGAACCGATTGTTTTTTCTGGAACTCAAGAGACGCCCGGATTCTGGAAATTCATTCGTTTTTCACCCAACAGTTTTGCCGATAGCAGCCAGCTCATCCGCTGTCATTTCAAATTCGGCGGCGGTGATTCTCTTCTACAGGCGACAATTATTTGCGATAACAGCGACCCGCTCATCGCCCATTGCACAATCACCGACGGCGCGAGTAATGGTGTGATTTTTTTGGGTGACTGCCGCCAAGCCTCTTTTTTCGAAAATACAATCCAAAATTGCAACGGCGCGCCCGTGCTGATCGACGCCGCTAATGTCGCCGCTCTCGGCACAAACACTTACGCCAACAACACCGACAATGTCATCCGCATCGGAAATGGCA
This sequence comes from Calditrichota bacterium, assembly GCA_013152715.1. Classification (NCBI taxonomy): domain Bacteria; kingdom Pseudomonadati; phylum Calditrichota; species Calditrichota bacterium. Next base: position 1,949 of record JAADFU010000081.1, on the reverse strand, counting down.
GAATCAGCGAAGACGTGGTCTGGTACCCGCAGGACATTCCCTACTGTTTTTCCCAGGGGGCGCTGCTGGAAAATGCGCATCTGACATTAGCACCCGGGTCCACACTGCAATTCGAAGCCGGACAGAGTTTTCGCGTGCGTAACTTTGCCAGCGTAACCGCAGACGGCAGCCTTGAACAGATCATTTTCACTGCGCGCGACAGTTCCGGCTGGCAGGGAATTATTTTCGAAGAAAACGCCAATGCTACCGACTCGAAAATTGCCAATTGCACCATTGAAAAAGCTGGCGTCGGCGGAGATTTTCCTGCTAATATCGTCGTAAAAAACAGCGGCGTAGACATTTTCGGCTGCAAGATAATCGACAGCGAGAGCAGTGGTATTTATTTCGCTTCGAAAAACATCGCCGGAGAATTTGCCAATAATTTTTTTGACAACAACCAGAACGGAGCTATTTGTCTTCAGGCTGGTGCAGTTGACAAATTGTCGCCACAATTTTACGGTTCGTCAGGAAACAACAATATTATCGTTCGCGGCGGAACAATTGAGGGACTCATTCAGTCAAATGCCTACTGGAAAAACACAAACACGTCGTACGAAATCGTCAGCGCCATTCGCGTCGAAAATGCGACGCTCACTATTGAAGCGGGAACAAACCTCATCATGCATCATGACGCGGAATTCGACATTGGCAGTCAGGGCGGACTCATCGCCGACGGCAGTCAGCAGGCGATTGTTTTTTCCGGGCAGCAACAGTCTCACGGCAGTTGGCGGCAAATCTATTTTTCGCCAAATGCGAACGCAGCCAATTGCCAACTGATAAACTGCCATATTTTGTACGGAGGCAGCAATCAGGTTTTGCCCGGCATGATCTATTGCGATCAAGTCGCGCCGATTATCAGAAATTGCTACATCGGCTTCAGCGCCACGTATGGCATTTACCTGAACGGATCTGTGACGCTATCTGAGTTGTCCACCAATCAATTTTCTTATAATTTGTACGGAGACGTCTTTCCAGCACCATGAAACAAAATTAATAAATGAGACCGGACCGGAGATTGAAGAGAGAATGAAAACTGTTCTGAACCGCGTTTTTTCGTTGCGATTGGAAGAATTTATCGCGATTTTGTTCTTTATACCGATGGTATTTCTGACAACACGAGCCTATTACTTTTTTTCAATTCAAGGGAAAGTACCGCGCCGCATCCAGGGCGGCATGGATCGCATCTGGATCACCGTGGTGGTGTTTTTGCTTTTTCTGCTGTTGGTAAAATACAAACCAGAATGGCGTTTTTTCCGCGATTGGCTACCGTTCGGTTTTTGCATTGCCATTTACACAAATTTGCACGACACGGTGCATTTCGCCAACGCCGCCGATGTGCAGCACATTTTGATTCAAATCGACCAGTGGATGTTCGGCGTGCAGCCTTGTGTCTGGGCGCAAAAATTTATTCATCCGGTTCTCACGGACATTTTCATTCTGGCTTACGCCAATTATTTCGTGATCAACATCATCGTCGTGCTCGTGCTCTATTTGCAAAAACGTTATCAGCCGTTTCGCTACGTCATGTTGACCACAATCATCACGTACTACATCGGCTATTTTTTATTCATAATTTTTCCGGCGGCGCCGCCGCGCATCGTGCTCAAACCGATGTTTACGGTTTCGCTCCACGGCCAGCTTCTGGAACCGATCAAGCACGCCATCGAAGTTTCCGCTCAGGACAGCCGCGGGGCATTTCCGTCGCTGCACTGCGCCATCAGTTTCGTCTCGCTGTTTTTCGCCTATCGCTACGTAAAATGGCTGTTCTGGGTGCTGATTCCCATGGTCATCATGCTGATTATTTCTACCATTTATTTGCGGCATCATTACGTGATTGATTTGATTGCCGGACTGGCGCTGGGAATTTTCACCTTCTGGATCGGGCCTAAGTTGGAAGATTGGTGGAAAAA
>JAADFU010000080.1 GCA_013152715.1 Calditrichota bacterium | reverse complement strand
ATCGCGCGTAATAAAGCAACTGAAGCGCAATGTAAAGTTCCATCGCCATGTCCACTGCCTGTCTGGCGTAAAATGAAAGATATTCAGAGTCATCTTTTTCTTTCAGATAGTCAATGGCTTGATTCAATCGCTCGTGGCATTTTTTCAGCGTTTTCAAATGCACTTTCTGTTCGGAATCCGCGATTAAATTCATCAAATGTTCAAACTCCGGTTCCAACGCGCGTGTCAGCACGCCGCCGATGGCTGCGACAACCTGCAATTGAGATGTGCCTTCGTAAATATTGGTGATTCGCGCATCCCGATAATGGCGCTCCACGTTGAATTCTTTCATGTAACCAGTGCCGCCGTGAATCTGAATCGCATCGTCCGCCACTTCATTGGCAATTTCCGAAGCGTAATATTTTGCCATGGGCGTCAGAGTGGCTGCCAACGCGTCGTAATATTTGAGCTTCTTTTTGTCTTCCGGATTTCTTTGCTCGCTATGCGCAATTTTGTGTTCCAGCAATTTCTTTTTATCCACAATGATTGACGTTTCGTAGGTGAGCACGCGCGCGGCCTCAATCTTCATCTTCATATTTGCCAGCATGTCGAAAACCGGCGGCATGTCGATAATTTTTTTCTTGAATTGTTCTCTGTCCTCGGCATATTTCAGAGCCTCGTTGTAAGCAGCCTGAGCGATTCCGAGACCCTGACAGGCGATTCCCAGTCTGGCGCCGTTCATCAGAGCCATCACGTAACGGATCAGTCCCATGCGGCGCTTTCCGATCAAAATTGCTTTGGTGTCATTAAATTGCAGTTCGCAAGTCGGAGAAGTGTGAATGCCCAATTTATTTTCAATACGCCGGACGACCACAGTCTCGTCACGCTCATATAAAAACATGGACAATCCGCGTCCGTCGGAAGTACCGGGCTCAGATCGCGCCAGAATCAGCGCTACATCGGCATTGCCGTTTGTGATAAAACGTTTGTTTCCTTTCAGCCGCCAGCAATTTTCTTTTTCATCAAAAGTCGCTTTCAGTTGCACAGCCTGCAAATCAGAACCTGCTTCCGGCTCGGTGAGTACCATGGCGCCGGTGACTTTCCCTGAGGCAAACAAAGGCAGATATTTTGCCTTGATTTCTTCGTCTGCAAATTCATTAATCGTGGCTGCAATTTCCTGCAAACCAAAAATATTTTGCAATCCGGCTTCAGCCTGCGAGACTAATTCGATGGCGATGGAATAAATAGTCACAGGGAAATTTAATCCGCTGTATTTTCGCGGCAGAGTGAATCCCATCAATTCCGCATCTCTGAGCAATTTCATCGCTTTTTGCGTGGGAATGGAGTAAAACACATTTCCTTCCCAGAATTTTGCACCTTCTTCGTCTGCAGCAGGGGCTTCGGGAGCGATTTTTTCTGCGCACATCTCGCCCAGATTGGACAGGACGAGGTGGTAATTTTCTTTTGCTTCCTCGACATTTCGAGGGGCCTCATCAAATTCATCTTTTTCCCGGAAGTCATTTTCAATGAGTCGAATCACTTCTTCCAGGTCAAGATGCTTCATGAGAAATTGAATATCCGCATTATCCAAATAAAAATTTGCCATGATCTTTCCTTTATCTTTCAGTCTTTTCGTCCGATTTTATTGATGTTTACGAAAATGGGTAATGAGTTTGGGAACGACTTCGTTGAGATCGCCGATGATGCCGTAGTGGGCAATTTTGAAAATCGGCGCTTCAGGATCATTGTTGATCGCAATGATTTTTTTCGCGTCTTTCATTCCCGCTGTGTGCTGAACCGCGCCGGAAATTCCCACGGCAATGTAAAGTTTAGGTCTCACCGTTGTACCGGTTTGTCCGACCTGCCGCTCCTTGGGCACAAATCCGGCGTCCACTGCAGCGCGCGAACCGGCAACCTCTCCGCCCAGAGCATCGGCGAGTTCCTGGATGAGCTGAAAATTTTCCTTACTGCCAACGCCGTACCCGCCAGCGACGATTATGGGAGCGCTCTTTAAATCCACGGTTTTTTCTTCAAATTCCTGACGCAAAACTTCAACGGCAAAGTCGTTGTCGTTAAAAGTAACTTCTTCGCGGATAATTTCAGCCTTGCGGGAATGATCAGGCTCAGGCACAGGCATTACACCATCGCGGACAGTTGCCATCTGCGGTCTGTTTTCAGGATTGACAATGGTCGCAATGATGTTTCCGCCGAACGCCGGGCGAATTTGATAGAGAATTTTTTCGTAAGTTTTCTTGTGAAAAGTGTAATCGCCGATGCGCAAATCCGTGCAGTCGGCGGTCAGTCCCGTTTTCAGCGTAGAGGCGATTCGCGGCGCCAGATCGCGTCCGGTCGGAGTGGCGCCAAAGAGCAAAATTTCTGGCTGATATTTTTGAATCACCTGCACTGCCGCTGTGGTGTAAGGAAGCGTGCGATATTTGGCAAGTTCCGGATGAGAAATTGCGTAAATAACTTCAGCACCATGAGCAGCAATATCATTTATTTTTTCGTCGTTACCATTTCCGATGAATAGTGCAGCGCAGCGGCTGCCCAGGTCTGCTGCCAATTCCTTCGCTTTTCCCAGCAGTTCCAGCGAGACCTCTTCTATTTTGTTGTTGTTGGTTTCAATAAAAACCCAAACGTCTTTATTTGTATTCATATAATCACCTGATTTATTTTTCCGAATTTCCGATTTTAAAATTGTTAGCTGACAATATAATCTTCTACCAGTTCATGAATGAGCTCTTGCACTGCCTCGTCTGAACTCTCGAAAATTTTGAGTTCGCCTCCGGCAAGCACCACGCTGTCGATTTTCTTCACCCGCGTGGGTGAACCTTTCAGCCCAATGCGTTCTTCCTCCACTTTCAAATCTGCGACTGTGATGATGGGAATGAGTAAGCCTTTTTTCTGCAAGTAATTTTTCAGCGATTCCTGATCCTGAAATTCAGGAAATTTGTGCAGCAAATTATCCAATTCCAGGACAGTCGCGGCATTTTTGTATTTCATCAGGCGTTTCGCCCGCGGAGGCCGCGGTTCATTGGCTGACTCGACAACAGTCATCAGCATCGGCATGGGGCAGCGTACCCATTCAGCGCCATTTTTGATGACTCGTTTCGTTGTAATTTTTCCGTCTTCCAATTTGTCAATATTCTCAACGTAAGAAATCTGGGGAATCCCCAGCTTCTCAGCCGTCTGCGGACCGACCTGGGCGGTGTCTCCGTCAATTGCCTGTCTGCCGCAAACCACCAGATCAAAATCCGGCTCAATTTTCCGAATGGCTTTGGCAAGCGTGTAAGAAGTGGCAAGAGTATCCGCACCGGCAAATTTTCTGTCTGTGATCAGAAAAGCCTTATCTGCGCCGCGATACAGCGATTCGCGAAGCACTTCCGCTGCACTGGGAGGTCCCATGGTGAGCACAGTGACTGTTCCTTCGTACCTGTCTTTGAGAGAAAGAGCCAGCTCCAGCGCGTGCAAATCTTCAGGATTGAAAATCGCCGGCAGCGCGGAGCGGTTGACGGTTCCGTCTTCTTTCATGGCATTGCCAATGATGCGTTTCGTATCCGGAACCTGTTTGACCATGACAACAATTTTTAGACCCAATTTTTTGCTCCTCTTTTTTATTTTTAAGTTTAAATTCTGATGGGACACGGATTCACACGGATTAAACGGATCCCCGCGGATTTTTAAAAATTTTATTTAAATATTCTGCTTTTCCAGAAAGAGCTACAACTAAAAATTGTTTGAATCCGTGTAAATCCGCAAAATGCGCCAAAGGCGCATCTGCCTCCGGCACGATCCGCGCGGAACGACCGCCATCTTTTTGGCGGTTCATCCGCGTGCTATCAAAAAAGCATCCAAATCGGCAACAAATAAAGCTTAGCGCCCCGCATTTCCAAAGACTCAATTTCATCAAAATCGCCGAAAATAACTCCATTGGAAATTTGCGAACAATAGCGCACGTAATATTTGAACGTCTTGATTTTGTTCTTTCTTTCCGCATTGTCGTAGGTGATGCCGATCGGGATCAGTTCTTTTCCGTTATCGATGATGAAATCCAATTCGTGATCCTGATAGTCTTTGAGAAAAAACAGCGTAGGCGGCTGTTCGCAGCGCTGCATGGTAATTTGCAAATTCAAATAGAGCATACTGTCCAGCAGCCGCTCGAAATTTTTGGACTGTTCCATGGAACGGTAATCGCGCACACGATTGAGAAAATTCACCAGACCCGGATTGAGAAAATAGAGCTTCGGCGTTTTCATGGTCGGCTTTTTGATTTCTTTATTGTACGACGGCACAAAATCGATCAAAAAAGTATCCCGCATGATGCCCGCATATTTGCGCATGGTGTTGCGGTTGATGCCGAAATCGTCGCACATGTTCAACAGATTCAAAATATTGCCGTTGTTGAAGCTCAACACTGTGAGTATCTGACGAAATTTCTGCAAATCCGTGATCTGAAAAACGCGCAGCAAGTCCCGTTCAAAAAAGAGCCGCAGGTGGTCTTTGATCATCTGCCAGCGCTTGTTCGGGATATCGGTTTCAAAAATTTCCGGTAACACACCGAAAAGCAAATAGTCCCGTTGAAATTGCCTGATCTTTTCCTCATGTCCGGCGACAATAGCAGCTAATCTCTGAAATTTTTCTACGGACAACGATTCACAGAAAATCGATTCCAATACCGAATTTCCGTTCAGCGGCGTCACGCGCGCGTCGATGATTTCGTTGATCCCGCCGCTGAAAACGCGAATAGTTTCAGTGAGCGGCTGTAAATTTTTGGCAAAAGCCTTATTATCCGTCAAATCGATGGAACTGGTCATCAAAATGACAATGTTCGCCGGATTGCTCTCTTTCAGCCGGGCAATGGCAGAAAAGATTTTCGGTAAATTCTGAATTTGCAGAAAAACGATGACAACCGGCTTTTTGACATCCGCCAGCGATTTTCCCAGCCGCTGCTCGATTTTTTCTTTGAAAAAGAAAATATTTTCCTCTAAATCGAGCCGCTCTAAAATATCATCAAGATCAAAGCCAAACACACGACCCGGATCAACTCCCTCGCTATTCATGAGTTTCGAGGCAAATTTCTCAATGATTTTCCTTTTCCCGGAATTTCTCTGTCCTAACAGCAGCAGAATTTTACCCTGTTTGACGATTCGGTCTATTTTTTCGATGTACCGAGTCATATTTTCATAAAATTGATTAAACATTTGAACAAATTTATAAAAAAAATCAGTCATTGTCAAGCACAAAATTCAGAAAATGAGTATCTCTCATTGTTCCGGGTGTAGTACACCTTCAAGGTGCAAAAAATCTCTCGCTGATAGCGTAGATTCACGCTGATGGTTCTTGTCTGCACCTATCTGCGAAAGCTGCGAGGGCAATCTTGGGAATTAGTTTCAGCAGTCGGGCACTGATTATTCGGCATCTCGTGTAGTTTTTTCTGAAAAAACGTAAAAAACACTTGACTTTAGCTTTTATTTTTTTAATTTTAGACAGCTAAAGCAAAGGCAGGCCTGACAGCTTCCCGCAGCCTGTTTTGTTCGCCCTTCGTCTATTCTACCGCTGAATCTATTTCTCTGTGCCTGCTTTTGGCAAATGTTCTGTTGAAAAATAGCAATGAAACTGCAATAAGCATTCATCAAAATCACTAACAATTTTAACC
>JAADFU010000079.1 GCA_013152715.1 Calditrichota bacterium | reverse complement strand
TCGTAGTTCCCGTTGGTGCGTTCTGTGTTTTTGATTGCAAAAAGCCAATAAGTGACATTCTGATTACGATCTAGCGTGGTGATACAAAGCGCGGCGTAATCTTTCACCTGTTCCGCTTTTACCCAGGCAGAAAATTCGTAAACAAATTGGGGATCCACCAGCAGCAGCGTTTCCGATGAGTAAGACCAATCCTGACCTTGCTCACCCCAGCATCTGATATGAAGGGCTTTATTCCCGGAATGGACGGGCTGATCAACTAATTCAGACATACCGGTATTATCAACTCGCAGCCACAGTCCGTTCCAGCCATTTTCCCCGTTTTCAAATCCGCCGTTTTGCAGCAAATTTTGAGAAAATAACAAATTTGGCAAAATAAAACATACGACCAGAATCAGAAAAAAACTGTGTTTCTGCACCTTTGCCCCTATTCACTTGACTTGAAAAAATATTTCCGAAATATCAGATCAAATTTTATTGCAGAAAAACCATCTTCTTCATTTGTGAACCGGTTTCTGTGGTGATTTGATAATAATAAACGCCGCTGGCAGCGATCTCGCCGGCCTGATTTTTTCCGTCCCACAAAATTTGCTGCGTTCCCGAGCCATAATTTTCGTTTGTCAAGATACGAATCAATTGACCCGACAAATTGAAAATTTTGAGCGTAACGTGTGAAGGCTGTCCCAGTTTGAAAGAAATTTTTGTCGTTCCATTGAACGGATTGGGATAATTCTGCGCCAGTTCAAATCCTTGGACAGTCGAAGAAAATTCACCGCCGGAAACCGACGTCAAAAAAGATTCCGCACTTGTTTGAACGTAAAGCGGTTTCTCCAGCCAGGAGGCAATTTTCTCTCCGTCTTCCTTTTGCAAATTGGCCGGTAAAAAATAAGCCTGAAATCCTAATGTCAAGTTAACGCTGTCCTGCGCCAAGTCCCTGAACAAAATTCCCTCATCGCCGTAAGAGACACGGTCTCCGGTATCGCCGCCCTCAACGAGAGTGCCGTCTCCCTGGCCGCCTTCGGAATTGTCGTAATAGTATAATTCAATGCTCTGCCATGATGTATCTTCAAACTCAATCTGCGTAAACACAGAACCCTGATCCCCGGTAACCAAAGACCATTCTTTTATCGGTACATCTATTGTCTTATTCACCTCATCGGGAACACCATTGATGATGACATTCTCGTTGTACCGACTGTAATATTTCATACCTGTGGCATTTGAATTGAAATCAATTGACTGACGTAATAAAAATAGCTGAATGTAGATATCCTCATTTGTTTGAAATTCTTCTTTCAATTTCTCGGGATTCAAATCCGCACCGCCGGCAACTGTACCACTGAATGGATAATAACGAGTGGTCACATAAAATGCCAACTCCTCGAATGGTATGCCAAAACGGATTGTTTGCCGCACTTCTCGCACAACTCTCACAACCGGGTCAGCGGTATGCTTGTAATAATCCGGATAAACGTAAAGATTATCCCGCTCGTTAGCCGCTGGTGAATTATCCCCGCCAATAACAATAGGATAAATGAACATACCTTCAAACACGCCTTCGAAACGAATCTTTTGCGTGTCAAAAATATCCACGCCCGTGCCAAGCGGCGGTTTTACAACGATGTCCTCAATGAGGCCGTTCTGTTTGCTCATGCGAACCTGGTAATTGACGTTAGAGACGATATCATTTGTTGGGTCACAGCTAAAATTGTACGGATGCGGGATCGGCTCGGTAATTGTTGACGACCGATACAAATAGCCGTACGCCTCAATTTGCGGATTATCCTGATCCCAGAGTCGAATCTGCAGCCGTTCAAATCGCCGGGAATCCGCGTCCTCGATCCAACTCTCTGCCGGCGCCGGATCGCCTAAATCACCAACCAAAAATACCAGTTCATCATCCAAATCCAGTACACCATCATCCGGAATAAAATACGAATGCCGGTAAGCGCCCTCATTGCCCGGCTTGAAAGGGTCTTCCGCAAGAATCCGCTCGTCAATCTGAAACGGAATCATGTGCCAGGATTTCGCCGAATCGGAATAGACGTACATGTAAATCGAATCAACCGGGACGTCAAAAAAAGTCGAAAGCACGCCACCACGCAGCACGACTGGCTGATAGGGACGCTCCGAGTAAAGCGTCTGCGAATAGGCAAAACTTAACGCCAATAGACATTTAAAAATGATCAGCGACAAAACAGCAGTTTTATTATCGTACCATGCTTCCATTTTTTTCACCTCTTTAACAAAGTTAATAATCTTGCAGCAGTTTATGTTTAATCTATTTCTAATCTAACAATTTAATAATAATAGTGCAAGTTATTTTTTGATTTTGCGAAAATTGATTGGTTTCTCTATTTCTCTTTAAATTGAGTGGGCTTTGAATTTGAAAAAATATATTGAGATAATTGGAAGATACTTTTTTTATTTATTTCTTGCATTTAGAAACATTTTAATTTATAACTTACTTTCCGCATGTCTAAAAGCATCGAAAATACGATTTATTTACCACTGTTATTTGTACCAATATTGATTTTCAGGTATACTTAGAAGCTTCAAAATAGTTAAACCGTAACTCCGTCGATATTACGTAATATGGTTAAGTTTTATTGAACAATATTTAAATCAGCGTTTTTGTTATTCGTTGTCACTTGTTTTAATTGGAAACTATCTGAAATCACAACTAAAACTCAAAAATTACCTGGAAAAGTGGATATACCTATTACGTAACTCTGCCGGAGTCAGAGTTTAATTTATTGAAGCTTCTGTTGTAAGTTAAGGGAACCCGAATGCCTTGCTTTGTCAGGTCGTTAGTTGAAGTTTTTGGTTTGGTGCTTTTCCGAAATTCTGTGCGAATGTTTCGCTGTCATGTGAGCCAAGCTATCAACAAGCGAGTTAGCGGATAATTTGCGGAAATAGTCCCTGGCTCCTCGAAGTTACAAATTTTTTGCCAAAACTTTTACCGACTCGTCAGTCCTTTTATCAAGTTCTCCGCCGCCACTTGCCACGCCAAAGGCTTCCCGGGTAAATCCTCCCGGCGATAGCCGTGAACAACTTTTTGAATGTCATCATTGCTGTAAATTTTTCCCAGACCGATCAGAGATTGCACAAATGAGCCCCTTTTGAAACAAATCCCTTCGGCGCCGACGCGGACGATTTTCCCTTCAGAATTGATCAGAGCGCCGGTGAGTTGAATCACGGGAATCGGATCGTCCAGCGAAGTGAGCCAGGGCAAATCGGCGATGTAATTTGTGCCCAGCCGGAGTTCCTTGCTGCCTTTCCAGTTTTTCATTTTTGCCTGATAGCCAGAATAGGAAAGCGTGATGATAATCGCGTAGGGAAATTTTACGCCCAATTTTTGCCAATTCTCCCGCCAGTTTGGCGACGATTGGCGTGTGATGAGCAGCATTCTGGGCTCGGTAGCGGTTTCATCTTTTTCATCGGAATCGGATTCGGAAAGATAGCGCTCGTCTCCGAACAGAACTTCCGGCGCCTCTTTGGTTGGTATTTGCAAAGATTCCTGAAAGGCGGAAGACAATTTTTCTTTCAGAAATGAATTCACAGCGTCCTGCAGCGGCTTCAATGAGGTGGAGAAAAAGTCGGCGGATTTTTTTAGCTGTACTGGAAGTATTGCAATGTCCTGCGCTGAAGCCGGGGATTTTGTCGAAAATGAAGCGTAATAAGGCGGTTTGTCTATTTTTGTCTCTTTTGAATATTGCATGTGTTTGGTGATTGCGGCGCAGCTCACAAAAACAATAGCGGCAAAAAGCGCAACGATTTTCAAGAAGCGGTTTGTTCCCATGATGTGACTCCTGTTGAAATTAGGTTTCGTTTTTATTGAAGAGAGAAAAAATTCGGTATCAGAAATCGTATTTGCGAATGACACTTGAGGTGGAAAGTAGTACGCCCGCCGCGACTCGAACGCCGAACCTATGCGCCAGAGGCGCATTGCTCAACACCCAAAATTACGGAAAATTGTGTACGCCCGCCGCGACTCGAACGCGGAACCTACGGATTAGAAGTCCGTTGCTCTATCCACTTGAGCTACGGGCGCATTGGCGATGTTCTCAAATTTGACGTGCTAAATATAAAAAAATGAGAGGTGAGAATCAAGTAAAAAATTTGACAAATTTGGAGAAATTCGGTTTTCAGGAGAAATAGTGAGAAATCCGGTTTCTGAATTCAGCGAAATAAAATATCTTTCAGCCAACTCTGCGTTTTTGATGAAGCGGATTTACTGCCAGCCGCAATCCTTTGTCGCAAAGTTTCCAATTTCTTTTTTTCCTGCAAATAGAGATAGCGATTGTTTAGCGCAATGGAGAGCTGCTGGGCAAAAATTTCCAGCGTCTGAATTATTTCGCGGGACGGCAGCAGACTGTCCGCCGGATCGTCAACGAAAAGATAGCCCAGCGGAGATTTATTTGCTCCGGGAACAGGAACAATCAATGTATGCCACCAATTCCAACTCTTGCCATCAGAACGCTCGAATTTGTTGTCATAGTAAATGTTTTTCATCGGCTGAAAAACGTCATCCGGCCTGCGCGTCAGAACCGCAGAGCCGATGAGTTCGTGTGAGTTCAGCGAGTTTTTCAGTTGATCCAGCGGAATGGTCAAGTCCTGCAATTGCAAGGTTTTCACGTGATCGTGGCAGGAGACAGATTTGATGATCACTTTTTTCGATTTCGGATCGATGATGCCCAGCATGACCAGTTGAAAATCCAAAGAGAAACGAATTGACCACACCATTTCCCGCATGACTTCGGTTCCGGTGAGCGCTAATTTAAAAATATTGCCAGTGATCAAAAGCCGTTTCAAACGTCGCGTGCGTTTTTCCAGACTGGCGTATTGATAAAAATTTTCGATTGCCAGTGAAGCTAATTTGGAATAAAGTTCCAGATTATGAAAAATATTTCTTTGCGGAGAAAATCTGCCAATAGGTTGATCCATGGAAATGTAGCCGAAACTGTTTTGTTTTTGATCGGAAAGGTTCAGAATAATGACGTTGTTGGGATCCCACGAGTTGCCATCTTCGCGCGCCTGCAAACGGCGTTCTTCCAGCGAAAACGGCTCGAGCTGGAATCTGTCCAATTGTTTGTTGCGGTAGATGACGCGCACGTTGTATTTTTGCTCGAAAATTTTTCGAATGACTGCCTGCGGAATTTCCAGAACTTTTTCCCGATGACCGTTGGACGTCGAATATCCGAGCATGATTTGTTTGAGAAACGCTCCCCGACGCCGATCCAGCAACGCCAGCGTGATGCGGTGAAATTTAAACAGCGTCGCTGCCAGCCGGGCGATGCTCTCCAGATAACCGTGCAGCGATTTGTCCCGACCCGCGCGCATGATATTGCTAATCTCGGTGACCATTTTTAATTGATCGATATGACCATTTCTGGAAAAACTGTCCTTTGCTGTCTGCGAAAGAAATTGAATCTCCATCTGATAATGGAGAAGTTCGTCCTGCGCGTTGCGGTAGGGTTGATATTGCAATTTTGCGGGAATAATATCGCCGCTCCTGGTAAATAATGAAGTCAGAAACGGTCTCGATTTTTCTGTCTTGGCGGCTTCCGACAGCCAGTGCTGGTAGGAAACAAATTGCTCCGGATGAATCAAATCGTCCAGAGACAATGCCAGCAACTCGTTTTCCGAATATCCGAGCATTTTGGAAATTTTCGGATGAACGGAGATGAATCTGTATTTTTGATCAAGGAGACAAAAGCCGGAAACCGCTTCTTCGCCGGAATCAGTACCTGGGAATCGCGCCGTTTTTTCCCTCTCTGTTGCACGTTGTCGAAATATTTGTTCCTTTTGAAAAATAGTCTGAAGCAGAAAAGGAAGCTGCTTTAGCAATCTCGGCGATCGGACGATGATTTTTTCGGTGTCAGGAAAATATTGTCGCCAAAAAAGTATCTCCTGTTCCCTTTCGACTGTGACAAGCAGCGGTTCGCGCAATTCAGCTTTTTTGCTCAACAAGATCGGAAACTGCGGCGTAGCGCGCAACGCTGAATCCAAAATGATCAAATTGTAGGGAATCGTGAATGACCGCTGCAGTAATTCATCGATGGAATTGCAAATCTCCAGCCGAAAAAGATGCTGGTAAAATCGCAATCCCTGCTGAAAAAAACTCTGGCACGATGAATCATTGGTAGCTAAAAGCAACTGAATGCGCATGCTCGCTTCCCTTTCTGCAACTTTTCCACTTAAACCGGATTCGGCACATCCACGTATTCGCAGTGCACGTCAAAATGTTGAGAAATGTAGTCGCCCAATGCCTGGACGCCAAATCTCTCCGTGTTGTAGTGGCCGGCGCTGATGAAATTCAGTCCCGCCTCTTCAATTTCACGCACATGATTTTCTTTGATTTCTCCGGCGATGAACGCGTCTGCCTGCAAAGCAGCAGCCAGTGGGTAAAGGCTGGAACTCCCGCCGCTGACAACAACGACTGTCTTGATTTGTTGTTTTCCAAAGGGAAAAAGCGCCGCTTCCGTGTCAAGATTGTCATTGACCAATCGAAGCAATTCTTCCCGGGAAATCGGTTTGCTAAATGCGCCCAAAAATCCGACGTCGACTGCTTCCTGTTGTGTCAGTCCAAGAATTTGCAAAATCATGGCATTATTTCCAATCTCCGGGTGCGCGTCGAGCGGCAGATGATAGCCAAAAAGAGAAATATCATTCTTGAGCAAAATCGCGACTCGATTCCGCATCAATCCTTTCAAAGAAAACGGCGTCGGATCGTTTTTCCAGAACAAACCGTGATGAACGATAATGGCGTCGGCTTGTCTGTGCGCTGCTTCACGAAATAGCCGCTGACTCACGCTGACGGCGAGCACAATTTTTTTAATTTTTTGCCTTCCTTCCACCTGGACGCCGTTCACGCAATAATCATCAAACTCATTGATTTTCAAAAATTCAGCGAGAAATTGTTCTAACCGATCACGATCAACCATGCACTACTCCCATTTATTCGTTGAGTAAACTTCGGACAAAGGTTTGCGGGTTTTGCTTTTTATGACGCGACGGGCAATGGCGCCGACAACGCTGTCTTTTTTCGCCGGATAACCGAGAGGCGAGAGCGCCACGACGCGGATGTGATTCGGAACGCTCAACAATTCTTTGATTTTTTTCTCATCGAAGGCGCCGATCCAGCAGGTTCCCAGTCCCAATTCTGTGGCTGCCAGCACAACATGCTGCATGGCAATAGCGACGTCCACCAAAAAATAAGGCAAATTGTCTCTGTGCCCGCTGCGAGACGGATCGCCGCAGGCTACGATGATCGCAAATTCCCTGCCGAGCCAGGCCTGATTGTAGGTGTCGGTGCAAAGAATAAGTTGTTTTTTCAATTCACGATCGCTGACAACGATAAATTTCCAGCTTTGCCGATTCCGCCACGATGGCGCCAGACGCGCAGCGCTCATTATTTTTTCAATCTCACTTTTCGGCACTGGTTTCGGCTCAAATTTGCGAACGCTTTTTCTGATTTGTATCAATTCAAAAAAGTCCATTTCACCGCCGCGGTTCGTTAATTTTTACAATTTCATATTCCAATTTTCCCAGACCCACCTTTGCTCCGTGTTCCAATTGCACCATTGGATTCAAAGAAGGGTAACTTAACTGTGTCAGACTTTTTCCTGCGATTTGTTCGATTAAATCGAGACTCGCCTTGTCGATGGCGACCGGATCGAAGGACGCCAGAATACCGATGTCGGAAATGACCGGTTGCTGTTTTGTGCCCAGGCAATCGCAGTCTTTTGTCACATTCATCACCACGTTAATGAAACATATTTTGTCACGCTTGTTGGCGATGGCGCCCAACGCGTGTTCCGCCATTTTTTTTTGCAATTCATCGTTGGAAGTTTTCCAGTTGTATTGCACCGCGCCGAAATGGCACACTGTCAAACATTCGCCGCAGCCAATGCAAATTTTTTCGCTGATCACTGCCACAGCGCCATTCATGGAAATGGCATTTTCCGGACACCACAAAATGCACTGGCCGCAGCCGGTACATTTGGGCGCATCGACCCAGGGTTTGACAGAAGAATGCTGGCGCAATTTGCCCTTTCGGCTGGCCAGCCCCATGCCTAAATTTTTCACGGCGCCGCCAATCCCGGCAGCCATGTGCCCGGTAACGTGCGTAGCGACAATCATTCCGTTGGCGACGACAGCTTCGGTAGCAATCGCCACTGCGGAAAAAATTTCCCCGTCAATTTTTACTTCGATTTCGTTTCGTCCGCGCAAGCCGTCAGCGATGATGACCGGCGCTCCGGTTTCGGCGAGAGAAAATCCATGTTTTTCCGCCAGCCGCAGATGATTGACCGCGTCCGAGCGCTGGCTGCGGTAAAGAACGCAGGTGTCGGTGAAAAATGGTTTGCAGCCTTTCTGATTCAATCTGGCAATTGTGCTTTTCCAGAATTGTGCCGGAATGTGCGTCACATTTCTCTTCTCGCCGAAATGGATTTTTATTGCCACCATATCTTCTGCCTCAAAACAACGGTCAAAATTTGCCGTTTGCCAGAGCGCGTCAATTTTTTCCCGAATCTGTACCACACTTTCCTCTGATTGTGCCGAGATGAAAAAAACCTTTGCTGCCATCGTTTCTCCTGTCTGTTAATCCCGAGTTTCAGAAATTCATTGACTGTTGGCAGAATTCATCGGCGGAACGAGTATTTCAAAATTTCCGGCGCGATCGACGTAAATGATTCGGCTTTCCCGGAATTGCTTTTTTCGATATTGAATTTTCGCATAACCATCGTCAAAAGGCTGCTGCTCTTCGCCGCCCGGATTGCTGAAAAAGTTGTAAATATCATGAATTCGCTCAATGTGAAAATTGTAGCCGAAGTGGCGAAGTTTTTCCCCCGCTGACAGCGCCTCGCTTTGTGACACAAATCCTCCGAGGTGAAAGTTTCGGATAGTTTTTGTTTGATTTTGCTCCGAAATCAGTTTGTCGGAAAAACCCAATTTATGCAAAGCATTAAAAAATGCCTTTTCATCGAATTTTTTGCCGTCAACTTTGATCTCAATTTTGTATTTGGGAATTTGCAAATCGATACTGTACCAGTTCGGAAAACGCCAGTCGCTCAATCTTGTCGTCTTGCCGCCGGAAACGGAATGCAAAAAAAGTCCGCTTTCCGTCAAATAAATGAACTTGTCCCTCCCAAGCCAGGAAACTGAAACAATGAGTTTATCGCTGAACAAAATTAATTTCTGTGTGCCGCGCTCAAAAAGATAATTCTTATTTTTATTTTTGTGAAAGACGGAAACAAGAATCTGCGAACTGTCCGCGTTCGGCGCCAGCAGACGCGGTCTACAGTCAGAGAGCAGAATTCTTTCACTATTTTTTTCTTTCAAAATTAAAAAATAATCGCCGGGAAATTGGGACAGGGAATCACGAACAAAGCCGAAAAAACTTCTCTGTCGCCCATTTGAAATATTGGAATATTTACCAATCTCAAAAAGTGGCAGTTGAAAGGCCGCGCCCGGATGCGGTTTGTTCTCTTTTTTCAGATTGAGCCAGAATACCGGACGTGCAGGTCCCGCCAACTCCGGCTTCCGAAAATAGTATGAACCGTCAGAGTTTTTTCCGCCTTTGATTTTAAAAAATATGCGCTTTCCGCTCAATAGGAAACCGAATTTTTCAAATTCCCACTGACTGCCAATTTGCCGAAAAGCAACCTGCCCCACCCGCGGAATGGCATTCAACGTCATCAAATACAGTCCCGTCGGCGCGGAAAAAAGCAGATATTTTGCGTCCTCCGAGACGACAAATCTTTCCGGCTGCGGATTCAAACAAACCGGCTGATCGTTTTTTCGCGTAAATAATAAGACGCGCAGTTGGGGCGATTCAGGCTGCGCTTCATCCAGAATGACGCAGCGAAACGCTAACGAATCCCGACTTGGCGAAACGCGAAGCTGATCGTAGCGCGTGAACAGAGCGAAGTCAGCTTGTGCCAAAAGTGCGCTGAATTGACAAAACAGCGCAAAAACAGCGAAAAGAATCCTCATTCAATTTCCCTTTGTTTGCATGGAGTAAAATATAAAGTTTATCAGGGGAAATGTCAACTGATTTTTTCGAAAAAAAAGGAACGCGAAAAGCACAAACCCGATTTCCGGGCAGAATCGGGTTTGTGGGCTACAAATTGATATTTTCTCGGCTCTTTTACACTTTTTGCTCAGCAGAGCTTTCGGCTGAAAAGGATTCTTTTTAACGAAATTCTCTGGTATCGATCCCATTTTTCACCCAAAACATCCTCGACAAATTGTTGATCAAGCCGAGCCACCTCGCTATTGAATTCCCGCATGTCGATGATGCGCTTTTCATTGAATTCATAATTCTCAGGCAATTGAGTGAAATTTAGTCGACAATAATCGACGAAGGCAATTTCCGCCTCCACGTACAAAATCGGCAAGCCTTGGATTCTACAAATAATCGGGCGCGCGGGATAAATTGCACAGCGATCGTGCCACAGCATGGGGCAATATTGATCGTTTTTTTTATACTGTGACCGCATTTTTCTGATTCTTCCTGTCGAGAATTCTTTGAGCTGCTGTTCAATAAAATAAGCCTCGATAGCAAGCACGCTCCGATCCACTTTACAACAATGGCTGCAACCGGATCGACAAATAAGATGCTCCTGGTAAAATCCTTCCAACTGGGAACATGTTTGTTCGATTTTGTGGATGAGGCTCTGATATTCAAAAATGATTTCTTCCAGCATTGGCAAAAATCTGTTTTTTTTTGTGTGGAAACAGGTGATTTTTGTTTTTCGAATTGGCTGAATTTTGTTTCCAGAACGTTTTGAGCGATTCTCACACCGTTGCTACTTCGTATTGTGCGAATTTTAATCGACGCGCATTCCGCAAATCGTGCCACGGACAGTTGCGCCTACGGCGCATTGGCACGGATTATTGAAAAGAAATAATAAAATATTTTTAAGTCACAAATCAAATCGGCGCTAATTTGCATTCCATTTATTCTCATGATTTTTCAAGATACCCAATCGCGCTGTACCCGACCCAGTGGTGAATATTATTGGGCGCAGTCGTGCCGATGCCAATGTCGGGCAAAGGCAATTTCCCCAGATGATAGCTGTCATCGTAGCGGAGAAAATAGCCGACAAGCGGTTTTTTGTCCAATTTTTCCGTCAACAGGCGAACTGTGTTCAGACCAAAGGGCACGGAAAATCTGCCGCACCAGTAAATTTTGTATTCGGTAATGTCGTCGCCCCAGACTCGTTCGCAAAAGGATTTCAGTTTTTCCGCGGTAATCTCTCCGGTCAGATTTTCGCGAATCAAACTCATGTCCTGTGCGTTTTGTTTTTTGTGTCCGTCGTCGTCGGCGCCAAACGGAGCCAAATTTCTGCCGCCCCAATCCTGGTCGCCGTAGTGGTCGCCGTCGCTGGAGAAAATGAAAGCGATGTCCTCTCCTAATTTCCAATTGTGCTTGTTAATAATTTGTGCAAAAGCATCAGACAGAAAATTGGAAATCACCTGAATCCTGTCCCAGTTCATGTAGGGCACGACGATGGAAACAATCTCCGCCTTCGGGAGATAATATTGCACAAAAGGAATGATGCCTTCGACAGAATGCTCTTCGGATTGCCAGTCATTGTTCACGGTAAAGACTGTATCCGGAAGCAGCGAAATAATTTCCTGACGCAAATCGCTTACTTTTACTGGGCCGAAAGGTCCCCGCCAGTAGTCGTAACTGTCAAAAATCAGCGAATCGCGCGCGCCCCATTTGAGCGCTTTGTGGCCCACGCCGAAAAGGACAATTCGTTTTGCTTTGAGATTTTGAAATAGGTGTACATAAACTCTGCCGGCCAACAAGTGATCGTCGTGCGGGCAGACGCCGGCGATCCATTTTGCTGAGGCAAATTTCTGGTTATTCTGTTCAAGCTGCTTCTGTTCCAATTTTTCCGACAATTGAACAATAGACTTAATCTGTTCCGGCGTAAAAGAAAAACCCACCGTATCCACCAGACCTCGAATGGTTGCCCCTGCCGGGACCGCGGTTGATTTGGGAGTTTGCTTTTGACAGCTAAATGCAAAAAATAAAATCAGAGATAGAGCGGACGAAAAAAGAAGCAATTTGTGAGCCATTTTTTCTCCTCGATTTTTCTCCTCAAGATCAAGAAAATAGCGACATGGCCGTCCTGATATCCGCCACGTCCAGAATAAGCGTAAGTTGGTTGTTCTGCGCGTTGGTTGTTCCGTAAGCGTGGGAAATATTGATGCCCACATGTCCGATGCGCTCGGTGATGTACGCCAATTCTTTCGGCGTGTTGTCAATTTGAACTTTCAGCACGTCGCGAATTTCAACGGCGTAATTGTGGTCGATGAGCAAATTTTTTGTTTGCTCCGGCTTGTTGACGATCAATTTAGCGCTATCGACAAAAACGCCGACGCTCAGAATTTTGATTTTGTTGCTCGAAAGAATTTTCATTAACTCGCCCAAAGCCAGGGGCTTGTCTTCGAGAATGACAAATAACTCTTGTACTATTTCCATTCGGAGCTCCTTTTGACTAAACTTACCAATTGACATTTGTAATATTACAATTGAAGTCTTCTCTCCTTTTGCAAAATTTTTTTAGCATTTTTTCATTTTCTGTTCTCATTTTTTTATCGCAGCTTGCGGCATTATCGTGTCGAACAAATTTGCGAATGGAGTATTCCCCCGGGGCGATTTAAATTTCTCTCTGAAAAAATCAGGCGGAAAAAAAAGTAGGATGCAAAGAAGCGCTTATAATAAAGAAAATGTTTTTTCATAATCCAGCTATGACCATTTTGTGTTTGCTCCTTTATTACAATATAATTTTGTAAAGCTAAAAAGTCAAGATTAATTTTAATTTTTTGAAATTTTGATCGTGACTGTTCAGACACAAAGATGGAATTAAATAACTGAAAAAATATCCTCACGTGCTGTAGTTGAATCGTCACAAAAAAACCAGATCGAGAAATGACCTGGTTTTTTTGCACTTGAAAAAAGTGATGTTTAGTGAATCTAAACCTGCATCGTTCTTGCGATTTCCTCTAATCGTCGAATGCGATCCTCGATTGGCGGATGCGTGGCAAAAAGTCGCTGCAAACCGCCCACTCCAAAAAAAGGAGTGACGATAAACATGTGCGAATGCGCCGGATTGCCCGTCGTCAGCGGGATTTGCCTCGCTGGAGCGGAAATTTTATTTAACGCCGAAGCCAGTCCCAGGGGTTTGTGTGAAATTTTCGCGCCGCCAGCGTCTGCCGCATATTCTCTCGTTCGCGAAATCATCGAACGAATAATCATTCCCGCCAGCGGTGCGCCGACCAGAATCAGGATCATCCCTAACGGATTTTGTCGCCGATTTCGTCCGGCGGCTCCGAAACGAGCGAATTGCCCCATCATCGCTAACGATCCGGCAATGGTCGCCGCAATCGTTCCCGTCAAAATGTCCCGATTTTTCACGTGGGTTAACTCGTGCGCCATGACGCCTGCCAATTCGTCGTCACCGAGCAAATTGATTATTCCCTCGCTGGCGACAACGGCTGCATGCTGGGGATTCCGGCCCGTGGCAAATGCGTTCGGCGTTCTCTCCGGGATGGTGTACACTTTTGGCATGGGGAGATTACCGTTTTTAGTGAGTTTTTCGACAATATTGTACAGACGAGAACCGGGCAGCGCTTCCTGAGCTCGGTATTGCTTGAGCACCATTTTGTCGCTAAACCAGTAAGCGTAAAAATTCATTGCCGCGGCGAACAAAAACGCAATCAATGCGCCGGCTCCGCCGCCAATCTCTCCGCCGACGAAAACGAACAACACGGTCAAAATTGTCATGAGGAAGAATGTTCGAAAATTGTTGTTCATTTTTGCTACCTCAATTTGAAAAAATTAACGGCGCTTGCCACCAAAAAGTCCGCCCAGTAAACCGCCCAGCAAATTGCCCACGCCACCGCCGGAGCCTGTTTTGCCTGAGCCTGATCCGAAAAGTCCTTGCATTAAAAAACCGGCGACGTCGTCCAAAATGCTTCCATCGCCGTCTTGATCCAGCAATGCGGCTATCCCCGTCGTTCCGGCGCCTTCGTTGTCGCGCTTGCGCGTCAACGCGCCCAAAACGACCGGGGCCAGCATGGGGATAAGTTTCGCAGCGGAATTTCCGCTCAAATTAAATTTTTCGGCGATCATTTGTGTCGCTTTGATTCCGGAGTCGCCGAGCAATCCGCCCAATCTGGGGTCGACGCTGTCGTCTTGTTTCTTCTGGGAAAACAGACCGGCAAGATTGTCCAGCACGCTGGGATCGCCGTATTTGTTCAAAATATGATCGACGCGTTCAGGACCGCCGTACTCGTCTTTCTGTTTTTTTAAGCCGCTCAAGATCATCGGTACGAGCTGCGGGATTACCTGATTGGCGATATTTTTTTTAATTCCTAAATTTTTTGAAAGCTCTTTGGTCACTTGTGGCCCCAAAGAAGCCATAAATTCATCTACAAAACCTGCCATAATTTTCTCCTTTGAACTTTAAAAAAAATCAAAAGAGAGAGAAAAATCTAATGTTCTCTCTCCTTTGAAAAGATTCATTCGATGGAATGAATTACTATTTTAGTTTGGGAATTCGTAATACCTGTCCCGGATAGATCAAATCGGGGTCTTTGATGACTTCGCGGTTCGCCTCGAAAATAACCGGGTATTTCATGGCGTTTCCGTAGTAGCGTTTAGCAATTTTGGAAAGCGAATCGCCGCGTTGGATTGTGTAAAATTCAGTTTCTTCCACCGGCTCCGGCGCAGTGAGATTGTCGTCGTTCACTTTTTCGACGCCTTTGATGTTTCCGGCTAATAGAACTGCTTTTTCTTTTGTCGCGTGTGAATCGCACTTCCCTGAAAGGAGCGCCTGACCATCATTAAATTCTACGTTCAAATCAGTGATCTTGTCCCCTAAATCGGTTTCGATTAGTTTTTTTATTTCTTCTGCTTCATTTTTACCGCCGCCAAAAATGGATGCGCCAACATTGCCGATAAAATCGAAAAAACCCATAACGTTTCCTCCTCAATAGTAAAAAAAAGTCTGAAATAATTTTCGCGCTAATTAAAAAATACTTTTATTGGCATTAATATGAAACTGCCGCATCTAATTTTTTTGCCGCTGCGATCCACGATTGTACCATTCCCAGGCTCGGGATTTGGCGCACCAATTTGTGCTTCTGATTAATTTCCACGATTTTGGCGTGAAGATTTCCAGCGTTGCGGTTTTTCAGCTCTTTCACTGTATCCACGCCCGCTTTTTCCAGCAATTCAGAATATTCGCTGCCAACGCCTTTGACGCGGAACAGATCGGCGAAATTGACCCATTTCAAAATAGTGGATTCGTCAATGCCGGTTGCCGCTGCTAATTCCTGGCGTCCTTTCTTTGTTGCTCCTTTTTTCAACAATGCGTTGACTGTTTTGATGTTGACTGCTGACAGTTTTTTGGCGTAAACATCTCCAACGCCTTCGATTTCAGAAATTTTGTACGTTGCCATTTCCTGGTTCTCCTTCAGTTTTGTCAAATATTACAGAATTTGCAAAAATTTGAATTTTTCGGCAAATTAGATGTATAGACTGCGAGATGGATTCAAGAATGTTCGATAAATCACAAAAAATTTTCCAGAACTCCAACAGATATGAATAGACAATGATGTAAAATAATGGCAGTTGCTCTCTTAATCATATTAAAAATAGTCAAATTATTTGACTTTGTCAAGAAAAAAATAAGCAGCGCTGTTTCTGATCTAAAAAACGATTGGCGAAATTTTTGAATTATTTTAGGAAAAAATTTCGCTTGACATTTTGGCAGTTTTTGTTATTTTATTAGTAAGCGTGCCGCATCTTTAGGATGAGCTACGCTTGGAGTGTTTTTTTAATAGGATATTTTAGGGAGTTCATTAGTTTAATTTCAAAGTGTACCCCACCTAAGTAGGTGGAGCACATTTTTGCGGCAGTGTGCCCCATCTTTAGGATGGAGTACACTTGGGATTTTTTCTAATATGTAACTTGTGAATGGTTCTTTTGCTTTTCAAAGTGTTCCCCACCTTTCAGGTAGAGCACACTTTCTAATCAAAAACATAGGAGACCATAAATGAACGATTTCGAAAAATTAGGCGTATTTTATCTGGGAAGAGAGTACGATGTTGACGACAGGAAGATGAAGGACGATTTGCTGCTTTACGATTCCAAAGATTTGGTAACGCATGCCGTTTGTGTGGGCATGACCGGCAGCGGAAAAACCGGATTGGGCATCGGTTTGCTGGAAGAGGCGGCAATCGACGGTATTCCGGCCATTATCGTTGATCCCAAAGGGGATCTGACAAACCTGTTGTTGACTTTTCCCAATTTAAAACCGGACGATTTTCTGCCCTGGATTAATGCGGACGACGCGCGGAAAAAAGACCTTTCGCCGGAAGAATTTGCCGCTAAACAAGCGGAATTGTGGAAAAACGGACTGGCTCAATGGGAGCAGGACGGCGCCCGAATTCGGCGTTTGCGCGACGCCGCGGAATTTGCAATTTACACGCCAGGCAGCGAAGCCGGTATCCCGGTGTCGATTTTGGAATCATTCGCCGCACCGGACGCGATGATTTTGGAAGACACAGATTTGATTCGCGAGCGAATCAATACCACGGTCACGAGCTTGCTCAGTTTGATGGGCATTGAAGCGGACCCGCTACAGAGCCGCGAACATATTTTGTTGTCCAATATTTTGAATAATTTCTGGCAACAGGGCAAAGACCTCGATCTGGCGGGACTGATTAACGCCATTCAATCACCGCCGATGACGAAAATTGGCGTTTTTGATCTGGAATCATTTTTCCCGTCCAAAGATCGATTCGGCCTGGCGATGAAGCTCAATAATTTGCTGGCAGCGCCCGGATTTGACATCTGGCTGAAAGGCGAAGCCCTGGACATTGATCGCATTTTGTTCGCCAGCAACGGAAAACCGCGCATGTCAATTTTTTCCATCGCGCATCTCAACGACGCGGAACGCATGTTTTTCGTGTCGCTGCTGCTGACGCAAATTTTGGGCTGGATGCGCACGCAGTCGGGTACTACCAGTTTGCGCTCGCTGTTTTATATGGATGAAATTTTTGGCTACTTCCCGCCGGTGGCAAATCCGCCATCGAAAGCGCCGCTGCTTTCTTTGTTAAAACAGGCGCGCGCGTTCGGTTTGGGAATTGTGCTGGCGACGCAAAATCCGGTGGATCTGGATTACAAAGGCCTTTCCAATACCGGCACCTGGTTCATCGGCAGGCTACAAACCGACCGCGACAAACAACGCGTTTTGGACGGCCTCGAAGGCGCCAATGTCAGCGGTGGTTTTAATCGGCGAAAGATGGAGCAAATTTTAGCGGGACTGGGCAAACGGGTATTTTTGATGAACAATGTCCATGAAACTGAACCGGTAATTTTCCACACCCGGTGGGTGATGTCCTATCTGCGGGGCCCGCTGACGCGCAATCAGATCAAAAAGCTGATGGCTGATAAAAAGAAATTCATGTCTGCCAGTGCTTCCGAGCCGCAGACGAAGACTGCTGCTCAGAAAAAAAAATCCGCTTCTCAGCGTCCGGCGATACCGCCGGAAATTCCCCAATACTTTTATCCGATCAAAAAAGAACAATCTACGGCGGCGAATCTGTTTTACGAGCCAATGTTAATGGGTATCGGCAGCGTCTATTTCACAGGGAAATTGCTAAAAAAATCCGTGCAGAAAAATGTTTCCTTGCTGGCAGATTTTCCCGATGGCCGCGGTTTTGTCAATTGGGAACAAGGAAAGGAAACAAATATTTTGGATGATCAGCTAAACAAAGAGCCTGAGCGCAAAAATGCAGAATTTGGTGAGCCGCCATCTACTGCCACTAACCCGAAAAATTATCAGGCCTGGAGTAAAGATTTCAAAGAATGGCTTTACCGCAACAAAATATTGGAGTTGTGGACAAGTCGCGCCTTGAAAATGAATTCTTTTCCCGGAGAGTCGGAACGCGACTTTCGCATTAGATTGCAAATGATCGCCCGGGAACGGCGCGACGAAATGGTAGAAAAGTTGAGAAAAAAATACGCGGCGAAAATGCAGAGCATCGAAACAAAAATTCAACGCGCTGAATTCGCGCTGGAAAGAGAACAGGAACAGGCAAAACAGCAAAAAGTGCAGACGGTTATTTCGCTGGGAACGACATTGTTGGGGGCTTTCCTGGGCAGAAAAGCAGTGAGCCGCTCCACTGTCGGCAGAGCCACAACCGCCGCCCGCGGAGCCAGCCGCGCCATGAAAGAAGCCAAGGACGTCGCACGCGCAGAGAGAAAATTGGAAGACTTGCAGCGGCAGATGGAAAATTTGCAAGGGGATCTTGCTCGAGAAATCGAAGACATCAAAGCAAAGTTTAATCCCTTGACTGAGGAATTAGATATTTTTGAATTGACACCGAAGAAATCGGATGTGTCGGTCTCATTGGTCGCCCTGACCTGGGTGCCGTATTGGCTGGATAATAAAGGCGGAATGCGGTCGGCATTTTAAAAGAAATTGCACCGATGAGGCGACTCTTTCCTTTGTTAACTTTTTCAGGCAAGCGTACTTTCTCATCACTTTCAACGGAAAATCTATTTGCAATCAATCAATAGACACCAAAAAATTCATGCAAAAGTGGATTTTTGACTTGATTTTGAAATGAAAAATAGAATATGCAGAAGCGGTTATTAATCTCTTTCTCGTTGCTTTTGGTCATTGTTTGCACGGGCACTCTCGGATATGTAGCAATCGAAAGGTGGAATTTTTTTGATTCGCTGTACATGACGGTCATCACCATCGGCACCGTGGGTTTTCATGAAGTGCGTCAATTATCTTTTTCGGGCAGAATATTTACCATCTGGCTGATCATTTTCGGCATTGGCGTCGGCGGCTACGCGCTGGCAAATTTGTCGGCGTTCATCGTCGAAGGACACATCAGACATGTTTTTCGAGGTCGAAAAATGCAAAAAAACATCAATCAGTTGCAAAAACACGTTATCGTCTGCGGTTACGGCAGAACCGGCGTGGAAATTGTCAACGAATTTATCAAATCTAACAAGCCGTTTGTGATTATTGAAAATGACGCTGATTTAGCAGAGGAGTTGAAAGCAGACGGTTTTCTTGTGATAGAAGGCGACGCCACGGACGACGAAATTTTGGAGCAGGCAGGCGTTCATCGCGCGGCGGGATTAATTACCACGCTTCCCAATGACGCGGATAACGTTTACGTGGTGCTCACTGCCCGCGGCATGAATCCGAAATTGCGCATTGTGTCCCGGGCGATTGACGCGTTGAGCTCGCGGAAGTTGATGCGCGCCGGCGCGGACAAAGTAATTTCCCCCTACGCCATCGCCGGAAAAAGAATGGCAAATTTATTCATCAAGCCCGGCATCGTGGATTTTTTGGACGTCATGACGCAGAGCGAGGAATTTGAGCTAAAAATCGAGGAAGTGAAAATAGAAAAAACCAGTCCTTTAATCAACCAATCGCTGCGCGAATCAAATATTAAAGCTGAAACCGGCGGCGCCACGGTCATCGGCTTTTTAAATGAGCCAGGAAAAATTATGATCAACCCGCCGGGAGAACTAATTTTGCACGAAGGTCTTGTGTTGTACGCCCTGGGAACGAATGAGCAAATTCAGAGACTCTGCGATCTGGCGAAATAAAATATCGGTGAGAAAGAAGCTACGCAACCCAGGTAGGATGTTCAGCAAAATTATTTTCCCTGAATGACACCTGCTCCAAACCGCTACCGTCGTCGTTAATGATATACCGGCTGTGTCCCTAACAAAACCTACTTTCCGTTCGGCGACCAGCGTGGGCGCAGAGGAACGTTGTTCATCTTTTTTTCTGTTTTTTGGAAAAATAAAAATAGATCGGCAGCCCGCTTCCGATAATGACAACTGCGGAAACTACTCCGCCTGTTGGGTAGGCAATGAAAGTCCCGTACGCCAGATAAAGCTGGATGATGATGGCAAAAACAGTCATCAGCCACCAAGCAGGCGCGCGATAGGTCGGCTGGTAATCGGATCGTTTTCTCAATTTGAAAATGGAAGCGTAAACGAGCGCATTCTGTAACAAATAGGACAGTGTGAAATATCCCAGCAAATCTTCGATATTGCCCACGAACAGCAACAAAATTGCCAGGCCAGATTGGAGAAGAATGGAATAGTCCGGCGTCTCGTATTTCGGATGCACATGGCCGAAAATCGGAAAAAACAACCTGTCTCGGGCAATAGCGTATTCGATTCTCGGCTGCACCATGATGCAGGCATTGGTAGCGCCAATCATGGAAATGAAAGCGGCGATTGCCAGAAACGCTGCGGCAAATTTGGCAAAAATTGGCAAATATTGAAACGGATTGGCAAAAGAGCCGTGCACTGCGACGAGGTCGGCGTGTGGCACGATGGCTCCGGTTGCCAGCGCAATGAATGTGTAGGCTACCGTGATTCCGATGGCGGAACCGATCAGGGCGCGTGGCAAATTTCGGCGTGGATTTTTTATCTCGCCGGCCATGTACAAAATATTGGGAAATCCGGCGTAAGACCAGGTAGTCGCAGCGACTCCGGCGACGAGCAAAGTGAAAAAGCCGCGATCAGGCGTCACGTTTTCCGGCGTCCAGAAAAGGTGACCTGATTTAAGATAGAAAATGCCAATAATCATCAATAAAATCAAGGGGGAAATTTTGACGATAGTGAGTAATATTTGCAAATTTCCGCCCTTTTTCACATCGCGATAATGAACGTAGGTCAGCGAAACGATGAGCGCCGCGGCAAATATTTTCCCGACGATGGTACCGTCCAGTGCCGGATAAAAAATCGCTAGCGCGGAGCTGGCGCTGAGCGTGATAATCGTAATGGACGGCGTGTCGCTGGTCCAGAAAACGGTCCACACATACAAAAAAGCCAGACTTTTGCTACCCGCTTTTTTGAGGTACAAATAGCCGAAACCTTCTTCCGGGTAAGCAGTCCCCATTTCTGCGAGAATGAAAATTTGCGGAATCCAGATAATGCCGCCGACGAGCCAGGCGAATACAGCGAACAGCGGGCTTCCGGTTTCGCGCGCTACAATGGGCAGAGTAATGAAAACGCCGGAACCAATCACAGTGCCGACGATAATTGCAAGAATGTGTGCCAGATTCAGTTTTCGTTTCAGTTCCGCGATTTTCCTCTCCCCTTTGCTGAAGTGAAAAATTCAGGACGCAACTTTTTTCACTGCGCATCACTGATGAGTGAAAAAATCAAGTCAGGGATGAGCGCCGCAGCCTGCGTGCGAATGTCATCCCTCGATCCTTTGAAAAAATAGCGATCGATGTTTTCTTTTTCTCTGAATTTTACGGCAATGTAAACCGTGCCCACCGGCTTTTCCGGTGTCCCGCCTGTGGGACCCGCAATGCCGGTAACCGCCACGCCAATGTCACTTTTTGTGGAAGAAATAATTCCGTTTACCATTTCGCGAACAGTCTCCGCGCTGACAGCGCCGAACTTATTGAGCGTCTCCTGCCGCACGCCGAGCCAGTGAGTTTTCATTTCATAGCTGTAGGCAATAGAGCCGCCAATGAAAATTCGCGATGAGCCGGAAATGTCCGTAATTAATTTGCAAATTAACCCGCCAGTGCACGATTCCGCCACAGAAATCGTGATTCGGCGGTTGATCAATTCATGGACTAAATTTTTATATTTTTCCATATTCTTTGCCTTTCGTTGGGCGTAATATAACGAACAAATTTGCCAAAATCAAGAAATTAACCGTGCAAAATCAGAAATTTGAGGGTTTTTTGGGAACAATTGCATTTAATTTCCGTTTTTTATTTTTGTATTGACATTTATCATTTATAAAGTTATATTAAAAAAAAGAATCAGAAGCATCACAAAAACTGCTGCATCTTTTTAAAGAAAAATGGTTCTGATAAATATGAAAAATTAAGTCAGGAGGTTTTCCATGGCAATCAAACAATCGATCCAGAATGGCGTTGTCGTTCTTTCCATTAGCGGTAATCTGATGGGCGGCGATGAAACCAAAGAAGTGCACGAAACAGTCAAAAAACTGATTGCTGAAAGCAACAAAAAATTCGTGATTGATTTGTCAAAAGTCAAATGGCTGAATAGTACCGGACTGGGCGTTTTGATTTCGTGCCTGACTTCCGTGCAAAACGCTGACGGCGTGCTCAAAATCAGCGGTGCCACGGAAAAAGTCAAGAGCCTTTTCATCATGACTAAATTAATCACGGTATTCGACGCTTACCCCTCTGTTGATGAAGCAATTGCCGCTTGCAAGTAATCTTTACGTAGGCGTATTTTTTGTATTTGATTCATAAAAATTTTGTCGGGCAGACTTGCGAGTAGTTTTCTGTCCGACATTTTTTTTGTTTCGAGTTCGTAGTTCACCGTTCCGAGTTTATAGTTTCGAGTTTTGAGTTCAAAGTTTAGGCATTTTGGTTGCAGAGCTTTTTTGAGTGACTGCTCAAAATGAAAATTTCAAATTCTAAATTGCCGAAATTAAACGCGAAACTCAAAACACAAACCATTCAGGAGTTGAAATGCGCCGAAAAGTCTTACTGACAGTGCTTTCTTTTTGTCTTTTGACAACATCTATTTTCGCTGATTACAAGACACAGAAAATCGTTGGTCCCGGCGTTATTCATTATCACGAATTTCGCCAGGCTGGCCCTTGGCATTTGCACGTGCTGGAGGTCGATGTTTCAAATCCGTGGATTCGATTGGAAAGCGTCAAGGCGAATAATCGTCTTTCCGGGAACGAAAAAACTTCGCACATGGCGCATCGCCGCGACAGCGAAGGGCATCGCGTAGTCGGTGCGATCAATGCGGATTTTTACGCAGCCGGCGGCATCCCCATCGGTGCGCAGGTTGTCAACGGCGTTTTGCTGAAAAATCCCTTCCCGAGATCGGTTTTTGCTTTCACTGAAAATCGAATTCCGCTAATTGACATCGTCGGTCTCGACGGCGAAACTTTCACCTCGCCCGGCGATGCGAGAAAAATTAGCGGCGTCAATCAAGCCCGTGACACGGACGACCTCATTGTTTTCAATAAATTTTACGGTGCGCGGACGGAGACGAACTTTTGGGGCACAGAAGTCATTTGTGAATACGTCTCTCAAGCGGCGACAAATGACACCTTTTTCGTGCGTGTCGTGCTCAAGGACAGCGTCATGGCGGCGGGACACGGGAATAATGCCATCCCACAGGACGGAATTGTGCTTTCCGGACACGGCACGTCCCGCGATTTTCTGAACGAAAAAGTTTTTGTCGGTGACACCGTCGGCGTGATTTTGCGCATGCCCCCCATCAAAGACGCAATTTTGACCCTCGTCGGTGGCATGCCGCGGTTGATTCGGGACGGCGCGGTTTCTGTGGAATGGTCCCAGGAGGGAACCAGTCACAGTTTCGCTTACGATCGCCATCCGCGTACCGGCGTGGGAATTTCCGAAGATTCCAGCAAAGTCTATTTTTTCACCGTGGACGGCAGGCAGTCCGGCTACAGCGTGGGCATGTCGCTGTTCGAGTTTGCCAATTACATGCACGAGTGGGGCGTTTTTCAGGGAGTAAATCTGGACGGCGGCGGGTCCACGACGATGGTTGTGCGCGGGAAAGTGGTCAACAGCCCCTCTGACGCTGCCGGCGAGAGAGCGGTAGCCAATGCGCTGCTTTGCGTGAGCACGGCTCCCACCGGGAACTTGTCTATTTTGCAAATCAAACCAGACGAAGCGTTCCTCATTTCCGGGAAAAAAGTTCGGTTTTCCGTCGATGGTTTTGACCAATTTTACAATCCGCTGACGATTAGCGCGGATTCTCTGGTCTGGACATGCGATTCGATTATTGGAACAATTTCCTCCACCGGGCTGTTCTCCGCCGGAGAAAAAGATACGTCTGGCTACGTTTACGTTTCAGTGGGAACAGTTCGCGATTCAGCGCTGGTGCATGTCACGCGCGTGGCGTCGATCCTGTTGTTTCCCAATCCGCTCGTATTAGATGTTGGCGATTATCTCAGCATCAATTACGAAGCCAGAGACGAGTTCGGCAATATCGCCCAATTGGCAAAAAATGATTTCGAGTGGTCTGTGACCGGCGATTTTGGCACCATTTCCCGCTACGGTTTTTTTCGCGCCACCAACCCGGGACAGGGATTTGTCGTTGCCACTTATCAGGCAGTTTCCGGAAGTACTGCTGTTTACGTGGGATTGGACAGGTACATCATCGATGATTTTTCATCGCTGAAAAATTGGAGTTTATCCGGTCTGCGAATGAATCTGACGCAGACAGAGTTCGCGGTAGATTCAATAAACTTTGTCTCCGAACCTTCCGCCGCAAAATTAACCTATTCGCTGGAAACAGGGGGAGTGAGTGTAGTTTATCTCAACTGCGCGCTCCCGATTCCCGGGGAGCCGTATAGCGTTGGTATTCACATTTACGGCGACGGCAAGGGACACTGGCTGCGCGGCGAATTCAGCGATGCCGACGGAGAAATTTTTTTGGTCGATTTCACGCCTGAAATCCCGGGCATCGACTGGACGAATAGCTGGAAATATCTTCCGGCAAAATTAAATGAAGCCACGCCTCACTGGAGCAATCCCTCGGCAGAACTGACCTTTCCCATCCAATGGCGAAAAATCTATCTCGCGGAGACCGATGAAAACAAAAAAGACAGCGGCGTCATTTTGCTGGACGATTTCACGGTAGGCATGGTCGCCACCGCAATTGCCGAAAAAGAGCAGCAGAGCACTCCGCACAATTTTTTTCTGAATCAAAATTACCCCAATCCATTCAATCCTGTCACGCAAATCATCTTTTATCTTCCCAAAAGAGAACAAGTTTCGCTAAAAGTTTTCAACACCCTGGGCGAAAGAGTCACCGAACTCATCGATGAAACTCTTTCTCAGGGGAAACATGTCGCTCAATTCGATGCTGCTGATATGAGCAGCGGCGTTTACTTCTATCGTCTTCGCGCCGGGAAATTTAGTCAGGTGAAAAA
>JAADFU010000078.1 GCA_013152715.1 Calditrichota bacterium | reverse complement strand
CACCAGCACCATGGACGCAACAAAATACCAGGTGTATTCACTCGTGGCTGCGGACCCGAACAGTTCAAACATGTAATCCGGCACATTGGCGTGCAAACCGGAAAATCCGCCCAATTTTATCAACCCGACCGGAATGAGTATAATTGACAAAAACAAAATGAGAAGCCCCTGCACGATGTCGGTCACCACAGCCGCAAATAAGCCGCCCATGATGGTGTAACTGCCGACAATGAGCGCGTAAACAAAATAAAATAAAGTCAAATTCAAATAAGAAATGTAACCTTCGATCTCTCCGCGTTTTAATTTTTCTTGCAGAACAAACAATTCCTGTTTTTCATTTTCATCGAGCGGCTCAAATTTCTGCTTTTCTTCCAACGCTTTTAAACGTTTGAATCCATCGACTTTTGCCTTTTCGACAGCAGTGTATTTAGCCTCCGGTTTGACCATCAATGCTTTCATCGTTTTTCCGGTCAGCAAAAATCCCATGGAGCCGCCGTAAATCGCCATCATCAAAATATACAACGCGAAAAGCGCGCCCAAAAATCGACTCTCGAACCGATGGATGTAAATGTCGCCGGGACCTATGTAGCGGGTGCGCCGCTGTAAGATTGAAGAAAACCAGTAAAACGGCGTGATGAATAAAACCAGATTTTGAAACCACAATCCGGAAAGCCCCTGGCGGTAAATCTCTCGCGAGACTCCGGTCGCCTGATCTGCGCTGGTAATTTGCCCGAAATTGAGAAAGCCAAACAGAATTTTTCCAAAACTTCTGCCGCCCTGATAAAAATCCTTCGTCGTTTTCACTTTCCGACTCGCCCAACGCCCGATATAAATCATCAACACAAAATACGCCACCAGAACGAGCCAATCAATGATGTGTAATCCAAGAATGTTCATTTTTCACCTTAAATTTTATGATACAAAAACCGCAACTAATTTATCACAGATAAAAATCCGCGCAGATCCGCCCAGTCTGCATTCTATTTTTTTATGTCTCGCCTAACTTTCACTTTTTATCTTATAAATCAGATGATTTTTCTTTTAGTTAAATCGAACATCCCCCTAAATCCCCCTTCAAAGGGGGACTTTTCTAATTCCCCCCTTTGAAGGGGGGCAAGGGGGGATGTCAAAATCAACCTAAACAAATTAAAAACCCATGTTTTTTTACATTTTTAAAGTGCACTCATTAATAAATCTGATTTTTTATTCTTTTCCTCTGTGCGCTCTGCGCCTCTGTGGCAAATATTTTACAGTCTCATAGTTAATTACCAAACAAAAAATTATAACAAAACACAAACACCCCCGCAGTCCAGCCCAGCATAGACGGCATTTTATATTCATCTTTCACATTCACCGAACCATCAGTGACATTATATTTTTCCCACAAAGCATTCGTCTCCTGAAAATTCTTCGCCACGACTGTCAAATATTTTTCAGCGATGCGACGCGCTTCTTCGTGAAAATTGTATTTTTCCAGTCCGGCAATTGTCAAATAAAAAATCGGAGGCCAGCCATTGGGAAAATCCCACTGATAAATTATCTTCGACTCGCTGTTTTCACACACCGCAACACCAAAATCAAATTCAAACTTACCAAGATTCCCGGCTACGGCTTTTGCCTGCTCATGCGTGGCAATCTCTGCCCAGAGAGGCGCAAATGTAGCCAGCGATGCGATTTGGCTGTGGCGCTTGTTCACAAAGTCATAATCTGAAAATATTTTTTCTTTTTCATTCCAGTGATAGCGCAGATAGAGTTTTCTCCTTTTTTCCGCGCGTTTCTGCCATTCGCTTGCATCTCGATGGCCCAGAATTTCAGCGACTTCACCGGCTGTCTTCTCGCTCAAATAAAGAATCGCATTAAGTTCGAGATTGATGTAATTGGCGCATTTTTTCCCGAAGCGAGGCGTAAAATCCCAGCCCGTCTCTGCCTCTGCCAGATGATGATGAGCGATGGTAATTTTCTTTTCTGTGGAAGAAACGGAGAAGCCAAGTCTCGTCTTCAATTCATGCTCGTAAAATTCAATCAACTCCTGATCAGTGGCATGATTGAGATGTTGATTCAAACCAATGGGCGTCATGCGATGCTGCATCCAGAAATCGTATTCAATTTTCCAGATTTTGTAACTTTGCCTGAGCCACTCGCGGTCTTGTGTATGCTGAAAAACATCTCTAATCATCAATAATAAGAATGGCGGCTGGGAGCGATTCAAAAAATAAGTCTGATTGCCATTGGGCACAAACCCATATTTTTGCACCATAAAAAGCAAATTGTCCACATTGTCGCGCGCCAGAGAAACCTGTCCCTGCTCCAACAAACCGACATTGATGAAAAAAGTATCCCAGTAAAAATAATTCTGCATGACATCTTCGTCGGGACAGGGAACCGTGTAAGGATAAGGCATCCCAATGATCGTCCCCTGATTTTTAGGCGTAAACCGAACCGACCTCTGCCATTGTCCTTCGATGTAGTGATAGATTGTTTGAAAATCTTTTTGTGTCATAAACTTCTTCCATTTATTCCCACACAGAGCCGCGAAGCCACAAAGTCTTTTCATTTAATAAAATCTTCGTGGCTTGGTGCCTTTGTGTGAGCAATTATTTTTCTTCATTTCCCAAATTTCAAAATTCCAAACTTCCACGGCAAATGAAACGCCGCTCTTTCTGTCTTACTCCAGGCGTAATGTTCCCGCTGGTCTTTTTTGGGCGAATCGATGCGATAAAAATTCACCCGCCAACTATCGCCTGCTTTTGGCGGCACATTTGGCGCGCCGTAAATCTTGTCGAACGGAATCGCGTATTCCGCAATCCAGCCCTTGGCGCCGCCGCGCTTATTTTTCTCCCCGATGATGTGCGTCGCCGTTTTCAATCCTTCAATATCAAACTGCGGCAGCGGCATAAATTCACCTTCCGGATTTTCCGGCGTCCGACTGTTGATAACGCACGCATCGTAAACCACGTTCAGCGGGCTCAGATTGATCTCGTAATATTGATGTCCGCAATCAGCCGGATTGAGAAAAACTTCAACGCATTCCTCGTTGTAAATTTCGCCGTCGCGTTTTTTCACCGTGCCCCAGACATAATCATCTTCGCAATAAAATCCCACGTATAAATAACGGTCGCTGTAAAGAACGCGCACTTCTGTTTTGAAACGGCCCGGCTCGCCGGTTATCGCATCCGGAAGTTCCACAGGCTCCGCTTTTTGCCACGCCGGATTGTCCATTTTTCCCGTCAGTTCAAAATCTTTGTCAATTTTCTTGCACATATACACCGGCAACAACAGTGCTTTTTCATCGCTGGCAAAATCCACCATAATTCCTTTTCCCCTGATTTTATCTAAAATTTCCAATTTCTGACTGCCCATTTCCGAATTCAAGAAAGGCCCCTTGAACATTTTGTAATCGGCAAAATTGATGGGTTTTCCATTCAACAGACGCGGACCATCATAAGTAAAAGTCATTACATCGCCCGCAGAAGTGGTGTAACTCACAGTGAGCGTCTGATCAAAAGTATCGTGCACCAGATTATTGCTGCGGATTTGTTTTTTGAATGCAGCGAACGAAGGATACTCGTCCGCCATGGCAGCTTCCACAATGCAGCCGTTTTTCAAATCATAACTGCGCAATCGAAAGCAATTATCTTCTTCAATCCACTGATAGGGTTTCAGCGGAAAATAAGCGATGTAGGTATTCCCCGCCTGACAAAAAATCCATCCCGACTCATCACTCTCACGCTTTGCCAGGTCTTTTGGAAAAAATCCGTCGATGTGACCGAATTTTGTGCCTTCAGGAATGTTGTATAAAACGATGAGCGCATTCTTGTGTTGAAAAGTCTCTTCGTAGGGCGAGCTCGAAGCCCATTTATCTTCCTTGCCGTAGTAAGTATGAGCGCGCGCCACTTCGTCCAGAGCAAATTTCATTTCCTCGGGAAAAAACATGCCCAGTTCTTTCTCGCCGATGTAAGGATGCACCGTAAAAATCGATTGATACGGGCTGTCCGCATTGAAACTGATGTCCCAGGTGTGCTGCTGAATCGGCTGTAAAATTCCGCCGCCCATCATCGAGCCCAGGGCAAACTCTTTGGTCATGTAGGTGTATTTGTAAACCGGCGGATTTTTTTGATCGGAAAAACGGATGATATTGCGCACGCGTTTGGTTTCTGTTTCCACATAAGGCTTCTCCCGTTCAGTGCCAACAGCATACAACACTTCCGGCAAATCAAAATCGCTGAAAGCGGCTGTCAGCAGTGTAGGGTGAATCATCTTATCTGTTTTTCCGAAAAAAAGCCAGCCCCAGGCGGTCATTGCCGACTCGGGACATTTAGGACGAATGGCTCGTTCGGGATAATCCCTGCTGTGTGCGCCGCAATAAATGCCGTTCAAATGTTCCACGGCATAATCAGCAATCAGCCAGTGCAAAATTCCCAGCGCATTTTGTTTAATCACCGGGTCTTTGGCAAAAGTGTAGAGGCTGAACATAGGCGAGATAAAAACAGTCATGTAAGTCGGCGAGTCAAATTCCCCCTGGCCTATCGTAGTTGTTGTTTTCATCCAGTAATTCAGCCAACCCAGCGCATCTTTCATATTTTCGGCGGAAGACTTTCCGTTGAACCACTTTTCCGCCGGAAGGTCGGGAAAAGTTTGCGCCGCCAGATATAAGCCCGTGTGATACATGGTCAGATGATTTTCCGTGTCGCCGCGATAAAAATCCGCCACTGCGAGATAATCGCGAACCTTTTGTTTCAAATCATCCGGCATCTTATTTTCCGCTGCCAGATAGCCAGTCATCATCTCGTAAATGATGAACATTCCCCTTTGGGAATTGTCCTTTCTCTGCATTATCTTCTCAAATAAATCCACGCCTTCCTGATGATGCTGCTCGTCCAGAATTTTCGCCGCAGCGATCAGGAAATTCTGAGCCTGCGAATTTTCCGCCCAGCGCAGCACCTCTGCAACGCGCTCTTTGTAGCCAGTATCGGTTGCATAAATATTTGAGGCTAAAAACAAGCCAACAAACAAAAAATATGTCAATAATCGTCGCATTTTTTTCTCCAATTTTTGACTCCTGGGTTACCTGCTTTTAATAAAGCTTTTTTCCGCAACAAATCTGCTTAAAAACATCCCCGTCGAACGCACAAAACAAATAACTATCTCTGTTTCCTCTATGATTCCGCGACTCATCTTCCCGAAATTTCAACTCCCAATCTCAAAACTCCAAACTCGAAACTCGGAACCCGAAACTCGAAACTCAAAACTAATAAAACACAATATCCCACACCTGACTCGTTTCCAGTCCGATGAATTCCCAGCTTTTCCCTCCGTTTTTGCTCATCCAGATGCCGTCGTTCAAAGTCCCGGCGTAAACGATATCGGAGTTTTCCGGATCAACAGCAAGAGCATGAATATCAAACAAGCGGAGATTTTTGTTCATCTGTTTCCAGTTTTTGCCACCATCAGTCGTCTTGAAAATACCGCCCTGAAAAGTCCCGGCGTATAAAATTTTCGGATTTTTCGGATCAAATGCCAGGGCGTAAACCGTTCGATGCGTCAGCTCGTTATTGACCTGATGCCAGGTTTTTCCGTGATCCTGGGAGATGAAAACCCCGTCATTTTCCGTGCCGCAAGCCAGCCAATCGCTATTTTTTGGATGCTG
>JAADFU010000077.1 GCA_013152715.1 Calditrichota bacterium | reverse complement strand
CGATAAGTTCCGATCACCGGAGTTCTTTCTTTTGCCTGATAAAATTTCAAATCCGTACTATCGAGCAACCCGTTGTATTTCTTCATTGTCTGGCAGATTTTTTTGGCAATTTCTCCGCGATAAAAAACCGAACCGCCGTCCTCGGCAATTTTTCGAAATGTCGCTGCCAAATCCGGATTGCGCAGCGTATCTCCTGCCTCGTACGGAAGCATATCTTTTAAATAAATTTTCGCCGTCGCCGGATATTGTGCAATTTTCTCCAGATTGTCCATAATCATACCGCTCAATTTCTCGCTGACCACAATGCCATTGTTGCACAGACTAATCGCTGGCTGCAAAACTTGCGACAGCGTCATTGTGCCGTATTTCGGCAGCACAGTTTCAGCGCAGGCGACTAATCCGGGCACGCCGATGGAATAGATGCCCTGTAGCGTCAAATTAGAAAATGACTTTTCGTTTTCGTAGTAAAACTTCTTCGTCGCCCGCAGCGGCGCCATTTCGCGGTAGTCGATCATCACCGGTTTTTCCTGATCCGCCATTTTTAGCAGTAAAAATCCGCCTCCGCCAATTCCGGAAGCATTGGGCTCGGCAATGGACAGCGCAAAAGCAATCGCCATCGCCGCATCTATTGCGTTGCCGCCTTCCTTCAAAATTTCAATGCCTACTTGCGAGGCAATAGGAGTTGCAGTCGCCACCATGGCGTGACGGCTGGTGACGTCAGCGGCGGGCAGAGTCAGAAATGAACAGATAAAATACAAGAGTAATACTTCGACCAACAACAACTTTTTTTTAGGCAACGAGATTCCTCCCCTTAATTTTTCAGCGTAAAATATGTGTGGCATTATCAATATAAATGTGTCTGATTTCCTGTCAAAATTATTTGTTTTCCTTAAAATAGGGATTAGCGTCTTGCTGATTTATTTCTGTAAATACGAATGACCAACCGATGTTAACTTTCAAAGGTTAACGCCTTAAATCCAATCGCCAAAGGAATTGAATCGTCAGATTTGCTGCCTGTTGCCATTTTTACACAAAAGCGAGCGAAATCATCGTGCGGCGGCAAACGCAGGTCTGCTCCGGAATAAGCAAACTTTTCCAATAACTGCTTTCTGCTTCGTATTTTTTTGATTTCGTAAACATAAATTAATGTTTCAATCGCTTCACGTTGAGAAACATAATAGCGAAATACTGAACCATTGGGCTGTTTGTGATCAGTGAAAAACCAGTAATTTAAGAGTTCCTTTGTTGTTTTTGTTACGCCCCTATGTCCGCCTTCCCGCCAGGCTTCCACTGCATTACGGATGGCTAAAACACAGGGAGCTGTTGAAAGGCGTTCTCTTATGTTGAACAAATCGGATTGTGCTCTGTTTCTTCTTCGTGGCATAACTCATCTCGACTTTTCATATTTTTTTAATTCTTCGATAACAAGTTCAACGATTGTTCTTGTTACAAAAAGGCTGCTTGTTTCGTAAAGATCAAATATTAATTTTTCAGCTTGAGGCAAGGAAATCGTTTTCTCTCGATACGATTTTATGATAACGCCAAGGGAACCGACTGGAGTAATACCCATATTGCTGGCAATATCTCTGACAGCTAAATCATCTGTTAAAATCACATCGACTGATAAATTCTGACAGAGATACAGGCATTCTGTTTCACCTAAATGCAATTCGCCCAAATTATACTGCCGAATGAAATCCTTGAGTTTACTTTCTTTAACCGATATATGTTTTACATTTTTAAAGTTCAGAACATCAGCATCACTTGTTCTTTTATGTTTTTCATATTCATCACAAACACTTTCTGGCGTATATATTTTCTTAAACTGCAGGAGTAATTGAGCGCATCCAATTTCTGACAGGTGAAGCAGCGGTCCTGTATCAGAAACGACACTCATTTTTTTAATGCCCACGAGAGGTCCTCCATTGTCGCCTTGTGTTGGCGTTCGGCTAATTCCACCCAGTCGATGCCGACGGATTCAATCGCTTCATTCCTCGTAATTTCACCGCGCAAAAATTTTCCCAATATATGTTCCCGCCAGAGTTGTTTGATCCCCGTTTGAAATGCCATAGAGATAACTTCAGACTCTGGTTTATTCATTTCGCGCGTCAGGTCTTCAATAACGGTTAAAGTGTTTTCCATCTGTTTGCCTCATTTTTTATTTTAATTTTCAGTACCGGACACTTTTTGAAAAATATTAATTTTCGTTAATTTGTCATGCCCGAATGCTTCTATCGGGAATCCAAAATCTCCACCCCAATCAAAAACACATCATCCCGCACCTGATTGTAATCCTGCTTGTCAAGTTTAGCAAGAATCTCATCGACAAAATCGCGCACTTTTTTATTTGGCAAAGCTTCAATTATTTTTATTAAACCATTAATTCCCAACTGGTTACGGTTTTCGTTTTCAGCTTCAATTAAACCGTCGGTGTAAAGAAATATCCTGTCGCCCGGGTTCAATTTTACGCTATTTTGTTTAAAATTTTGCGGATCAGTTTTTTCAAAACCGATAATTAAATTTTGCGCAGGAAAGCGTTTCGCACTTCTTTCGTCCGTATCAAAAATGAGAAGGTCCGGATGGGCGCTGCCGGCGTAAGTGAGAGAAAATTTCTCTAAATCCAATTTCAAAACCATCGCTGTCAAAAACATGCCCATGCTGTCGAACACTTCGATGATGAAATTGTTGAGATGAAACAAAATTTCGCCCGGATCGAGTTCTTCGCGCACCAGCCTTCTCACTTCGGTACAAATCCGGTTCACCAACAGCGATGCGCTGATGCCGTGGCCCGTCACGTCGATCAGCGTAATGAAAAGATATCTATTTTGATCGTAATAAATATCGGCAAAATCGCCGCCGAGGCTGATCATCGGTTGGTATTTAATGCCGATATCGATATTTTCGATTCGTGTCGATTCGGGAATCAGGCTACGGTGCACCTGCTCCGCCAGATTCAAATCGCGCTGAATCATTTCATTAAATTCCGCGATGGCGCGCTGCTGCTGTTCGTTTTGAATTTTCAAATCGCGATGTTTCAGCGCCTGCGCCGCTTTGAGCCGCAACTCTTCCACGTCAATGGGCTTGGACAAATAGTCAAACGCTCCGGATTTCATGGCATTGACCGCGGTGCGCACGCTGCCATAGCCGGTCACAATCAACACTTCTGTTTCGCGATTCTTCTCTTTTGTCGCGCGCAAAATTTCCATTCCGTCAACGCGCGGCATTTGCAAATCGGAAATGACAAGATCAAAATCATTCTCTTTGATGATCTCCAGCGCTTTCTCGCCGCCGAGCGCCATGGTCAAATCGTCATAATCTCTTTTTAATGCTTCTGATAACAGAAATAAAATATTCTTGTCGTCATCCACCAGCAAAATCGATGCCATTCAAGTTGCTCCGTTTAATTTCTCGCCTTGACAATTACCAATGTAATATCGTCACTTTGAGGCAAATTTTCTGTGAATTCTTTCACTTCATTCAGCAGCGCTTGTTTCATTTTTTCCGCTGAATTTTCTCTATTTTTTAAAATAAATTCAATCAACCGCTCGTCGCCGAACTCGTCCCCTGTTTTGTCCTGCGCTTCTGTGACGCCGTCGGTGTACATGACCAGCCAGTCGCCTTCGCGCATTTCTGTGGTCCCTTTTTCGAACGGCACGTTCGGCATCATTCCCAACAGCAAACCGCCCGTGGACAGCAAATCGTAATTTCCGTCCTTTCGCGCCAAAATCGGCGGATTATGGCCGGCGTTGACGTACTCCAATTCTCCCGATTCGACGTCGAGCACACAAATGAAAAAAGTGATAAACTTGTCGTAGTTGGTATTTTTGTGAATCAGGTTATTAATTTTTCCGGTGATTTCAACCAAATTGGTGTTCGGCTCCATCAGCGCGTTCAACGTGGCTTGCAAATTCGCCATGAGCAGCGACGCCGGCGTGCCTTTGCCGGAAACGTCAGCAATAGCAAGACAGACGCGTTGTTCGTCAAGCGGAATGCAGTCAAAGTAATCGCCGCTGACCTGCAAGCTGGACACATTGACGCCGGCAATCTCGAATTTTTTGTAACTCGGGCACGTCGGTGGAAGTAATTTTTGCTGGATTTCTCTGGCGAGCGTCAACTCTTCTTCCATACGCTTCTTTTCCAATTCCTCCTGAAAAAGCCGGGCATTTTCAAGGCTGATGAGCGCTTCATTTCCCAGCGTTGACAGAAATTCCAGATCTTCCGCTTCAAAAGGAACGCTGGTAATTTTTTCTCCGATGGCAATGATGCCGCGTACGGCATCGTGCAAAACCATGGGAACGAGAACGGCAAAGCCCATATTTTGAAATTCTTCCCAAATCCCAGCAGAAAAAGATGCTGCTTTTTTACGCACATCCACCGGTTTTTTCAATCCGAAAAGTTTCTGCAAAAATTCCTGGCTCCGGATTTCAGTCAAATCATCGTCAGGGCGCATCCCTTTTGTTGACGCCAAACAATAGTCCCCGTCGGCCTCCAAAAAAATAATGCACCGATTAACCAGCATCTCGCCCATTATGGCGTAGCTGAGCATGTTGAGTATTTTTTTCTGATCCAGCGTTGTGATCAATTCCCGCCCGATCTCGAACAAAGTATTGAGTTCCAGTATTTTTTTATCGAGGCGGCGATTGACCTGTTGCAATTTCATCACCATCAGGCCGTTCTGAACGGTCGGTGCGGCAATATTGGCGACAGATTGCAAATATGCCAGTTCCGATTGTTGAAAGTCACAGCCGTTCATTTTTGCGCCCAAGCCGACAATGCCGATCAGTCTGTCGCTCGAACGAATGGGCAAAAGAAGCGTGATTTTCAAATCACGGAAATAGTCGCGAACCGGGCCGTTTTCGTTTTCTAACGACGCAACATTTGTCGGAGCTGTCAGCTCAAAATCATTGAAAGCCTTTCTTTCCAGCAATTCTGCTGCCGGTAATCCCTTGCAGCTCTTGACGAAGAAGCCATTTTTTTCCTCATCTTTGAGGAGAATGATGCCGCGCGAAATAAGCATTTTCCCCATTGGTGTCAGTAGCACGTTGTCCAGAATAGTGTTCAAATTCAGCGAAGAATTGATCGTCTGGCTGACTTCAAACAGGGTGTGCAGCTCCATCAGTTTTTCGTCTAATTTTCGCTGTGGGGTTTCAGACTCGTCTAAAGAAATGTTTTTTTTAAAGTTATCATTTTCATTCATTAGATTGCTTGCCTTCTATTTTGCCGTCCTTGACAAAATATTTCGTCATGCGCACCTCTGTTTTTTCGCCGGGTTGGGATTTGAACTCCACATCATCCATGAGCGATTTGATGAGGTGAATTCCCAATCCGCCAACTTTCATTTGCGCCAGATATTCTTTCATGTCCCGATTCAGAATCTTGTCGACGTCGAACCCGACACCTTGGTCGGTAATGATAATAGTCAATTTATTAAAATCAATTTCAATAACGAGATCGATATTTTCTTTTTTTCGTCCCTTGTACGCGTGTTTGATCACATTAGCGCACGCCTCGTCCACAGCGAGTTCGATTTTGTAAATATCGTCCTCATCAAAACCACCCATCTGCGCGATATGAGAAACAAAGGATCGAATGAGCTCTAGATTTTCAGTTTCACCCGGAATTTTCAGGCGATATGTTTGTTTATGAGTTTCCAAAATAAAGCCCGTCCTTTTTTCAAATCAACTGTTAAATTTTTTCACCGCTTCGGCTTCTTTGTCAGTGATGTCGTAAATTTTGGGGAAGCCCAAAAGATCAAACACACGATAAATTTTCGCGTTCATCTCGCACAGCTTGATGTCTCCGCCGTGATCGCGAACATTTTCAATAAATCCCATGATCACGCCCAGACCGGCGCTGCTGATATAAGCCAAGTCTTTGAAATTGATCACAATCTGATATTTTTCCGCAGTAACTAATTCCTGCAGCGCATTTTCAAGCGAAGGAGCCGTATGTGCGTCTAAATATCCCTTGATCGCCAGAATTTCGACTTTTTCCTGGCGACGACCAGCGACTTCAAATGAATCCATTCTTTTTCTCCTCTTTGAGCGTTGAAATGCAACTTCCGATTATCTCGATATTTAAATAATTGACGGCATTTCAATCTAACATTTTGAAAATTGAAAATCAATATGAATTTATGAAAAACTTTATTCATGTCATTTCGGTTTTATCACTATCAGGCTGAGATCGTCGTGCTGACTGGCGTCGCCGACAAATGACTTAATTTCCGCTAAAATGGCTGACTGAATTTCGAACGCGGAACTTTGATGGTGCTCAATAACCAACTCACACAATCGATCCTCGCCAAATTCCTCTTGGCTCTCATTCATTGCTTCTGTGACGCCGTCAGT
The DNA here is from genome assembly GCA_013152715.1 of Calditrichota bacterium. Taxonomy (NCBI): domain Bacteria; kingdom Pseudomonadati; phylum Calditrichota; species Calditrichota bacterium. The sequence goes on along the minus strand of JAADFU010000077.1, from coordinate 18,687 downwards.
GAACAAAACAAAAATATCGCCTTTCTTATATTTAACGTCTTCCTGACTGAGCGTCGTTTTAAACACGCTGCCGGAAATCAGGCCCAAAGCCATACCTAAAGGTTCCACAAGATAAACCATTTCATCTTCGGCTTTCCAGTAAAGCAATGGGCAGTGGCCGGCGCGGGAAAAGCTAACAATTCCCTTTTTCAAATCAAAAACGCCAAAGAGCATGCTGATGAAAGTTTTCGCGTCCAGAGTTTTGTACAATACTTCGTTCGCTTTGCAAAGCAATTCCGCGGGAACGCGGTCGATTTGGCCGAACGATTCCAGAATGCCCTTGCCTTCGGCCATGTAAAATGCCGCCTCTGCCCCCTTGCCGGATACATCGCCAATCGCGACGCCCAGCGAATTTTTGCTGTATTGAAAAAAATCATAATAATCACCGCCGACTTCATTTGCCGTGATGCAGACAGCGCTTATTTCCAGCGAGGGAATGTCAGGCGTTGTCGCGGGCAAAAGTTTCATTTGCGCTTCGTGCGCCACTTTCAATTCCTGTTCGTACTTTTCTCTTGTTAAAGATTTTTCCACCAATTGCGCGTTTTCAATGGCAATCGCCGCGTTATTGGCAAACATCGCCAACAAACTGCGATCATCTGCCATAAATCCGTATTCAGTATTTTTAACAGCAAACAAAATTCCCAGAATTTTTTTGTTTGAAATTAAAGGTATGGCTAACAGTGAACCAGAACGGTGTCTCCATTTCTCGATGTCAGAAACGCGGTCATCCTTGCCAACCCGATCAATCATTAGCACGTTTTTGTGGTCATTAATCCATTTGACAACGTTCAATTTTGTAGGTTGACAAAAAACGTCCTTCATTTTGTCAGGCATGCCATTTTCCGCCATCAATCGGAAACTCCGCTTGCCGCTTTCCTTTAAGATGAGCCAGCTATAATTTGAGCCGGTGATTTCAATTGTCTGCTGCAAAATGATATCAAACACTTTGTTCAGATCAAATACACCTAATATGGAGCGCGAGAGTTGCTGCAAAGAGGCGAGTTCTTTTGTTTTTCTGTCGAGCGCGCCTGCCGTTGGTAAATACAGCAAAATCAATATGATAGAAAATGAAAAATAGACAATAACAAAAGTGATCGACGCAGTGAACAGCCGATGAGCGACTGCGCTGATGTCTCCCAGTAAATGGCCAGACTTTGATATTAATAGCACTAAAAGAAAAATAATCATTGCAGAGACAAAAAACGTTTTTATCTTCTGACTTTTATTCAGGAACTTTATCCACCGCAACCGGAATGAATTAATCACCATGGCGTAAATCATAAAAAGAACGATGAATATATCGTACAAACTTCTCGAGCTCATTGCTATGGGGAATGTGGGCGAAAATTTTCTGCTATAGGCATAGGTCATTTGCTGACCAAACAGGCTGAAGCTAAACAAAAAAACAAGAAAAATGATGAAATTTCTTCTCGTATTTTTTTTGCGTTGAATGCTGACGAGTCCATGAATGAGGCTGAGCAAGAGGCCGATAAAAACCAGATCGGACAGAAAAACCAGCAAGCCGGGGATATTTAAACTGCTTTTGGCAAACTGGTCAAAGGATAAGGAGGAGAAATAATTGATCGCAAAAAGCAATAAATTCAGAGCGAGAATGATTTTAATTTTTCCGTAAATGGACAGCGATTGCGCCCACGACTGCGAAATAAAATAGCAAAACAACACGACAAAAATAATGACAAACGAACGAGGAGAAAAAGTTTCAGCGCCGGCGTTCTCATTGATAAAAAATTCTGCTAACAGAATGAGCAAAATCAACAAAGAAACGGAAATTGCTATTGATTTTTTCAATTTATCTTCCTCTAAATCCTGTCAAGCTGCCGATTCATCCAAAATCTTCACAATAATCATTGTCATGTCATCGTGCTGAGGGGCGCCTTCGACAAAACTCGTCACGTTTTTCGCAATGTGGTCAAGAATTTTTTGCGCGGAAAATTGACCGATCTCACTCAGCAGTTCCTCCAGTTTTTTTTCACCAAATTCCGCCTTGTCAGGATTCATCGCCTCGGAGAAACCGTCCGTGTAAAACATCATCACATCGCCCGGGTTCAGCGTCAATTCAAATTCTTCGATGTTATCTTCAAATATTTTCCCGGCAGTAAGGCCCAACGCCAGGCCATTCGGACACACCGCTTGCAGTTCCTGATCTTTCATCTTTTTGATCAGCAACGGGTTATGACCGGCGCGGGCGAAAGTAAATTTCCTTTTCTCCACGTCAATCATGCCGTAAATCATACTGATGAACGTGCCGCGCTTGACATTTTCCCAGAAAAGTTCGTTCAGATGAATCAAAAGCCCGCGCGGCGACAAATTGAGTTTTGCCTGCGATTTCAAAAAACCCTTTGTGAGCGTCATGTGGAACGCCGCGGGAATTCCCTTTCCGGAAACATCGCCGATGACGATGCCTAATTTATTCTCGCCCAGAGGCAAGAAATCGTAATAATCGCCGCCGACTTCTTTGGCCGGGATACAGACGCTAGCAATATCCAGACCGGGAATTTGCGGATTTTCTTCCGGCAAAAAGCTACTCTGCACCTGCCGCGCGATCTCCAATTCACGAGCGAGCCGCTCCCGCTCCTGCTGCCGAATTTTGTAATCAGGCACGTACTCACGTAAAGTTTTTTCCTGCTGTTTGGAGCGTAATCCCAGCAGCGCAATGACAAACACAACAATGAGGAATACCCACAGCGCATAGCCGTTGTAAACCAGCGACTCATTGTCAAAAAATAGAAACGGATGCAATTCGCGAATCAAATAATAGGAAAATGCACCCCAGAGCACAGTGAGGAAATCCCATTTCATGAAAAAGATTACTAATAATGCGCCAAGCAGGACATTCATTACCAGAGTCAACCAGAAGGAAGAAAATGTTAACCCAGCGTAAGAGCCATAGGTAAGAATCCAGGCAAGCAATGCCACCACAAAAATCAAGATCGGTTTTTTCAACGTCCGTTTTAAGTACGACACGCTGAACAAGCGAAAAATGGTCTCGCCAAAACTGACGTTAATAATTCCCTGAACGAAGATGTAAAAAACCGGAATCATGGAAAATGTATTGTACAAATGCTCTTTGTCAAGTCTGGTAAAGAAATCAAATTTCCAGCTAAAAAACTGAACGCCCAGCACTAAAATTCCCAGCGAAATGAACGCCAGCGCAAACCCGCGCAAAATCGACATCGACCATTGGGGAAAAAAGAAAGAACCGCTGCGGAACATATCCATTGTGAAAAGTTTTTCAGTCCAGACTTCGCGCGCTTCTGATTCGCCGAGGCTGCTGGCAATTAAAAATCCCAAAAAAATGAATGGCGTGGTGACGATAATCGGCATCAGAAAAAGAATCAGCCCTTTGGACTCAGTGGTGATGAGGCTTTGCGCCAACATTACAACCCAGCACAGAGCAATAAACGAACTCAAGAGAATATTGTGTTTTTGCTCTATTTGATCATTTCTTAATTTGTAAATGAAGAGAACAAGCAAAAGAATAAAAATGACGATAGCAGTAATAACAACGATAAAGCCTCTGATTTCCTGGTAATCGTTAGAGTTGTTATAAATTTCCGGCGGCTTGAACTCGCGGGAAAAGCGAACAACGTGTGAGCCGGCGAGTTTAACACTGATTTTTTCCTCGAAGTGGTCGATTCGTTCGCTGCGTTTCCAGACGAAATTCCAGACGGATGCCATTTTTTTCGCATCGGCGGTTGAGTCCGCCAGTTGAAATTTCTGTAAATTAATTCGGGCTTGAACTTGCAAAAATTGTCTCGCTGTCTGCAAAGCGCTATCGCGAGCGATAGTTTTCACTGAATCGAGAGAAAAGGAAATTTTGAAACCGAGCACTTCCCCTTCAGTAGTCAAATCGACGACCAAGGTGTCTTTCGTCATTTTTTGTACTACATCTTCAGCAGTGTCTTGATTATTCTGAGAGACCGCAACGAGTCGCCCGAAATCCTGCGGCTGCCGAAAACGAACGCGCCAGTAGAAGACAGGGACTTTGCCGCTGCTAATTTTTTGATTTGCCTTTTCGATCCCTGAACTTACTTGATAATAATGAAGCGCATTGGCATCGTGCACAAAAGCAGGAAAAGCGCGCAATTCACCTAACTCGACTGACTGATCGTTTAAAAATTTTTTCGCCTTTTCGACGATCAATTTTTTGTCAAGACGCATTTTTATGCCGGCCTCGGGCAGACTTTTCGGATAAAAATGCAAGAAAATCAGCAACCCCAAAATTCCCAACAAAATAACAAACGTATCTGTTTTTGTCCAACCAGTACGATGCATAATGACCAATTACCTCTCTCTTTCAATGACCAGGCCGTACGGAAAAAAGAATCCATTCATTTCGCCGAAAATTTCCCCATCTTTCGTGAGTTTCACTACTCGTCCGTTTCCAGTGTCAGCGATGACGCATCCGTGATCATCGGGATTCACAATTATATTTTCAGGATAGGAAAAGCCGCTTTTCTCCCACATTTTTTCTCCATCCGGCGACAGGCAAATTACTTTTGAATTATTTGCGCCATTCAGCCAATCCAACACCCAGCAGCGTCCGTTGTCGGAATCAACAGCGACAGCGTAAGGGTCGTTGAATTGGTAATTTGCCTCAAAGAGCAGCTTTCCTAACGCATTTATTTTCAGAACTTTACCATTATCAATCAGCCACAGCTCTCCGCTGCTCTGATTCACAGCGAGTCTGAACGGCGCTTGCAAATTGAGTTGCGCCTCTGAAACGTAAAAATTTTTGCGAATCGCAAACAATTTCTTTTGCCCGGAATCAACAACCCAACAGTTTCCGTCCGCAAAGAAACATCCGATGTCGCTGATCCTTTGAAAGCCAGGAATTTCCTTTTGTTTCAGCCCGCTGGTGTAGTAAACGTGCACAACGCCGCTGTCCTCGTCAGCGACCCAAACCAAACCGTTTTTTTCGTCGATTTTAATAGCCACCGGATCGCCGTAATAGAATCTGTCGATGGCGACTTGCTCCTGATCCGCCAAATTGATACGCACAATTTCGTTGAACAGTACGTCAGTCAGCCACAGCCGATTTTGGTTCTTTTCCAACGCCAGCGCCCAGGGGTAACCGTTCACTGGAATGTGGAAAATTTCATGGGCGCAGTCATGAGACAATTTAAAAACTTGCCTATCGTAAACATCGCCGACCCAAATTGCAGTTGGCCCGGGAATGATAGAAACCGAATCGCTCGGCTCTGTTTCAAAATCCTCGCCAAGAATCGTTAACTGATACGTGTAACGCGTGTTATAAGTTACATTATTATCTACAAAAGTCGAAGAATCCGCCGGAATATCTTGAATCGCAGAGTAAGTTTTGGCATCGCCGGTTTTGCGATAGATGCGATAGCCGCGTAAATTTTCCAGGGCAACGGGCTTCCACGACAAATAGACCCGATCGGATTCCGAATAAACGCGCAAATTTTGCAGTCTGCCTGCTGTGTCCTGATTCTTCGGATCGAGTGGATTGCTTCGTTTCCGATCAGCGCAATAATGGAAAATCTGCACAGAGAGAATCAGAAAGATTGCTGCTAATAATTTTCTATTTTTGATTAATTTTTTAAAAATCATCGCGCTCAATAGCCAGGTTTTCCTAATAATTTGAACATATTCGTCTTGTATTCTTCCACGCCCGGTTGATTGAAGGGGTTCACGCCGAGCAAATAGCCGGAAACAGCCACCGCTTTCTCGAACATGAAAATGAGCGCGCCCAACCAATGAGCATTCACTTCCGGAATGTGGATTGTCATGTTGGGAACGCCGCCGTTGCGGTGAGCCGCCGCAGTTCCCTGATGCGCTTTGAGATTAATTTCATGAAATGTTTTTCCTGAAAGATAATTCAAGCCGTCCAGATTTTGCACGTCCTCGGGAACCATAATGTGATCCTGAATTTTATTGACAATGAGAAAAGTTTCTAACAAATCCCGCCGTCCCTGTTGAATGTACTGACCCAGAGAGTGCAAATCCGTAGTAAAATTAACCGACGCCGGGAAAAGGCCCTTGCCGTCTTTGCCCTCGCTTTCTCCGAATAATTGTTTCCACCATTCAGCGAAATAGATGAGTTTTTTATCAAAATTTGCAAGAATTTCGATGGTCTTCCCCTTTTGGTAAAGCAAATAGCGGATTGACGCATAAATATTGGCGATATTGCCTTCAATTGAATTATTGCGCAAGTTGTCTTTCATTTCACGAGCGCCACTGAGCAGAGTTTCCACATAATTTCCGGACACAGCGATGGGCAACAGTCCCACCGGTGTCAAAACGGAAAATCGTCCGCCCACGTCGTCCGGAATCGTGAAAGTTCGATACCCTTCCTGGCTCGCCATTTTCCGCAGAGCGCCCTTTTCGGCGTCCGTGGTGGCAATGATGCGTTTCCTGGCGCCGTCTCTGCCGTACACTTTTTCCATCATGGCTTTCACCACGCGAAATGCGATCCCCGGCTCGGTCGTGGTTCCTGATTTCGAAATGACATTGACGTAAACGTTTTTTGATTTCAAATATTCCAACAGTTTCGTCATGTACCCGGAATCAATGTTGTATCCGGCGAAAATAATTTCCGGCGTCATCGGACTTTTCTCATTTAAGCTCGGCGCGAGCGCTTCGACTACGGCCCTTGCGCCTAAATAGGAACCGCCGATGCCAATGACCAAAAAGGCGTCCGCTTCTTGCCTGATTTCTGAAACGAGTTCCTGAAAACCGGCGTAGGAATCAATGGTCTGGTTCGGCAAATCAAGCCAGCCCAGAAAATCGCTGCCTTCTCCCGTTCTCTTTTCCAAAGCTTCATTAATTTTCTTGACTTGCGGAGAAAGCGTCTCGATTTCATCTTTTGTGAGAAAAGCTGTGATGTTTTCATAGTCTAAAAATATTTTATTATTCATGACAAATCCTTAGTAGTACGAACAATGCAATGTTTTTTTGAAGTCGCGATCACAAGATAGCAAAAAATTTTGCGATTGTCAACAAAACAATCAATACAAATATTGCTGACGCAGCCTCGATATTTTTCATTAAAAAAGGGCGAAATAACTGTTAGCTACCCCGCCCTTGCAAAAATCATCAATCAGTCGGATTATTGTCCGAAATGGAAAACTCCGGCAAAAATGAATCTCAGGTAATTATCCGAATAGTTGTAGCTAGTGCCAGTCCCCTGAAATTCATAGCTATAAGTGTTGTATTCAACGCCTAAATCTAAATTCATGTTACCCATAATGATTCCGATTCCGGCAGTAAGATTGATGCCGACGACTTGTTTATCATTTTGATCTTTGTAGGGCAAAGGAGTCGTGGCAAAACCGAGGCGGATGGGCAAAATATTGTTTCCGCTCATGAGCAGATATTCTGCGCCGAGGCGAAATTGATTGATATCTTCCCAGTTCAGGCTCGCTTCATCGCCTTCATTATAGCCTTGGTACGCTTTGTTATAAGTGGTTTTGGAATTTGAGTAACCCCGCATTTCGTAATCAGCGGCCACCAACAGGGCGTCTGTGGCCTGAAAAGCGAGTCCTATTCCCAGCATCTGTGGCATGCCAATATCGACATCGTAGTCGGAGTCGCTCAAGGTTTCATTTAAGCCAAAAGGAGTTTTCAAGGTTGCACCAACGCGAAAACGCTCAAAATCAAACAAAGCACCGATGCTGAAGTTCATACCACTGTAATTATAATTTTCTTTTGAATCGCTGCCAAATCCGGTTTTGTCTGTATATTGGTAATCGCTGGATCCAGTGAAAATATTCAAAGCAGCACCAATGGACAACATCGGAGTTAATTGCAGACCAACAGAAGGAATAATGGCATTAACGCCACCGGTTCTCTCGGTCTCGTACTGGTCGCCGCTATATTTGTAATACAAATCGATGACGTTTTGGTAAGCGACTGTCGCCACCAGATTCCTTTCGCCGATCGCCAGCGGAAATGCGATGCTGCCGAAATTCAACCCGACATGGGAATATTTATAGGGTTCCGCGTCAAAACCTTCCACATCGGAGCTGGGAGTGTAGCTTGAAAATACGCCCACGACTGACGCTTCGGCCTTTTCCAATCGCGCCAGACCGGCAGGGTTCCACGAAGCCGCAGTGGCGTCGTCAGCTACGCCGATGAAAGCGCCGCCCATTCCGCGCGCCCTGGCGCCTGCGCCAATAAAATTTAAATTGACGCTCTGGGCGAGCAGGAATTCAGGCAATAGCAGTAACAAAACTGCCAAAAATACAAGTTTTTTCATGGTTTCCTCCTAAAAAGTTGTTATTGGTTGACTTGTTTTAAATATTATCATCTATTTTGTGATCACTTTGTTGCCAATCTCAAAAATCGCACCTTGTGAACGAATGACTTTGGCGACGCAATATTGGGGATACACCTGAATCAATCGCACTTCACCCAATTCTTCCGTTTCTTTTCCCAGCACTTTTTTGGTGATCGGATGAATAATCTCTCTGCCCTCGCGGTAAACGATGCATTTCATTCCTTTTTTGACGCCTTTGTCCAGACCGAAATCCAGCGTCAACTCATCTCCTTTGACGCCAATGACGTAACCCTCCACCAGCGGGAGATCATTGACGATTTTTTGCGCCAGACGATTAATCATCGCTCTGATATCAGAAATCGTTGTTCGCTCGCACATGTCTTCCTGAGCTGTGATGATCTGCGCAGTTTCCGTATCAATGAGCCGGGCGTCGATGGCAATATTGGAGCCGGCGCGAGTCACAGAACCGAGCACAATGGCGTCCACGCCGATACCTTTTCCGATCTCAGCCGCGGTCGAAGCATCAATCACGCCGGTCATGCCTAACTTCTGTTCTTCCAATATTTTCTCTAATTGAGTGCGTTCGAAAAGTTTGAAACGATCGGTGTTGTAAAAAGTGGTCATCATCTGTTCGACGATGTTGATTTCCCCAATTTCCTGACCCAGGCCTTTGGTTTGAAAAGGCAGCACAGCAATTCCCATGCGTTCGCCGACACGTTTTAGTGAAGTTACTTGAGGAATTGGTTTTGGCGGAAGAGGTTTAACTTGTTGCTCGTCTTTTTTGAGAGGTAACTGCACTGGCGGCGGCGTTCCTCCCCCGTTGATTTGAGTCAAAAAATTCTGGGCGCGTATGGAATATTGTTGTCGCAGAGAAAGTTTAAGCTCGCGACGTGCCCGTTCAAGCTGCCCGAGATAGAACAGACAAATTCCTTTTTCTCGATGCGGAAAATATTCGATAAAATGCATGCCGTAGGTTTTTTTCTTCTTTGTGTCTTTCGACTTAACTTTGAGAGCCAGATTGAATTTTTCCACAGCAGCCGCGTACTGTTTCTGCTTCATCAATTTCAAGCCTTGATCGTAAAAATTGTACCATTTTCCGCCAGCGTAACTGACGATGCTCACGAAAAAAATAACGAACAGTACTGCGAAAAGAAAGGGAAATTTCCTCATATTCAAAACCCCTTATTATTTGACATTATTTAACTTCAAGATATTAACAAAAAAGCAAAAAGTCAAGCATAATTTGAAAACAACAAAAAATTATTCAAAAATAGAAATATACCATCATTCGGAATCGTATTGAATCAGGCTTTCCAGCCGATATTTTTTAAAGCGATCCCGGCCTTTCAAAAAAGAAAGCTCAATCAAAAAACCAATGCCAATGATTTCTCCGCCGAGACGCTCAGTCAATTTCACCGCAGCTTCGATGGTTCCGCCGGTGGCAAGAAGATCGTCAATCACCAAAATCCGCTCGCCTTTTTTAATGGCGTCCGCGTGAATTTCCATGGCGTCGGCGCCATATTCCAGTTCGTATTCCTGGGACAATTTCTCTCCGGGGAGCTTACCCGGCTTTCTCACCAGCACCAACCCTTTCTTCCATTTGTACGCCAGTGCCGCCGCAAAAATAAATCCCCTTGATTCAACGCCGAGCACTTTGTCGATTTCGTCAGGATTGAATCGAGCGGCTAACTCTTCAATTGAACGATAAAATGCTTCACCGTCTTTCAGTAAAGTAGTAATATCTTTGAAAATAATTCCGGGCTTAGGAAAATCCGGAACATCTCTGATCATTGATTTCAATGCGGCCATTTCCTCTCCTTCTCATTCATGCTGAACGCTGGTCATTCCTGTTTTAATTCAAAATCTGATTTGAAAATCGCTGTATTTACCGGTAAATTCGCCCGGAGTAACAATAACATCATTCACTCTGGACATGGGATTACCGATTTTTAGCTGTTGCACAAACTCGTCGACGAAACCTTTTTCCCCCTCAACCTCGGTTTCCACGTCTCCGTTGGGAAGATTGCGCACAAATCCTTTTAGATTTAATTTATTCGCTTCGCGTTCCACAAACCAGCGAAACCCGACTCCCTGAACAAGTCCTTTGACAATGATGTGAGCAGAAATTTCCATCGCCCGCTCCTTTTTTTTTCTAATCTATCAAAAAATTACTAGCGTCAGCATTGGCTTTATGAGATAAAATCAAAAGCAAGCTTCACTGCCTGTTCCGGAGATTCCACGTAATGAATCCCCTCAATTCCCGGCCACGTGCGCAGCCCAATGACACCTTTGCCGAAAGCCAGAGCAAAACCAATCTCTGAAAGCGTGCCGAATTTGCCGCCAATAGCAATGATGACATCCGCGGTTCGCACAACAATGCTGTTGCGCGCTTCGCCCAGACCGGTGGCAACTGGAATATCGACAAACTCATTTGCGTCGCCCGTGTCGCGTCCTGGTAGGACCCCAATCGAAATTCCGTTTTCCGCCTTTGCGCCGCGACACGCCGCTTCCATCACGCCGCCTAATCCGCCGCAAACTAACATCGCGCCGCGCTGCGCAATGAGCTTTCCGACGTCTTCGGCTAAACGCAATACATCATTCGGGACAAATTTGCCCTGACCGATTACTCCAATAATTGGTTTTCTTTTCATGGAGTCATTCACAAAAAGTGTTAATTCACGGGTAACTATTCACTGATAGGTAAATCGAAGGGTTACACGTTCTGGGTGTTGATTTTTTCTCCCTCTCTCCCCTATCTTTTATTCAAAAAAATTACGGCTGCATTCTACTGATGGTACGCGGAAACGGAATGGTCTCACGAATGTGCTTCAACCCACAAATCCAGGCCACAGCGCGCTCGATACCCATGCCAAATCCCGAGTGCGGTACCGAACCGTAACGGCGAATATCCAAATACCACTCGAAAGCTTCCTTGGGCAAATTGTCCTCTTTTATTTTCGCCAGTAATTTGTCCAGATCATCTTCGCGCTGTCCGCCGCCGATGACTTCGCCGTAGCCTTCCGGAGCCAACACATCCACACAGAGCGCTTTTTTCGGATCTTCAGCGTCTGGTTTCATGTAAAAAGCCTTTACCTCCGCCGGGTAGCGATGCACCATAACGGGGCTGTCAAATTGGTCGGAGATGTAGGTTTCGTCCGGCGCCCCGAAATCGTCACCATAGACGAAATCCAAACCCGCATCTTTGAGCATTTTGGCTGCTTCGTCGTAGCTGATGCGCGGAAAAGGCCGCTGCACTTTTTCCAGCTTGCCGGTGTCTCTTTCCAATTTTTTCAATTCTTCTTTTTTCTCTTCCAAAACTCTTTGCACAATGTATTCGACAAATTCCTCGGCAATGTCCATGTTTCCATCCAAATCGCAATACGCCATTTCCGGCTCGATCATCCAGAACTCGGTTAAATGGCGCCTCGTTTTCGATTTCTCCGCGCGAAACGTGGGACCGAAACAATAAACTTTGCCGAACGCCATGGCCGCCGCTTCCATGTAAAGCTGACCGCTCTGCGTCAAATAGGCTTTTGAGCCAAAGTAATCGGTCTCAAAAAGCGTGCTCGTGCCTTCGCAGGCAGCCGGCGTGAAAATCGGCGCATCCACCAGCGTGAAACCTTTTTTATCAAAAAAATCGCGCGCTGCGCGAATGATCTCATGCCGCACGCGCAAAATGGCATGTTGTTTGGAAGACCGCAACCACAAGTGTCGGTGATCCATCAAAAAAGTTGTGCCATGTTCCTTCGGCGTAATCGGATAATCATGAGCAACTTGAACGATTTCGACATTGTTCACGTGTAATTCGTAGCCGCCTGGCGCGCGGCTATCCTCGTGCACCAGACCGGTAATTTTCAGCGAAGATTCCTGTGGCAAATCTTTGCATTTTTCAAATATCTCTTCGTCCACATCTTTTCTGCCGACAACAGCCTGAATGATTCCCGTGCCGTCGCGTACCAGCAAAAAATGGACTTTTCCGCTGGAACGGCGGTTGTACAACCAGCCGGACACAGTGACAACTTGATCTTTATATTTTGCAATTTCAGCGATGTACGTTTCGTTTTTCATCTCCATTTTCCTCTCATTTTAATCATCCGGTAACTAACCCCATTTTTCTTCCTTGGGCCCGCGCATCATCAATTCGTACAGAGCATCTTCAGGATTTTTGTCATTAAACAACACTTGATAAACCTGATCAGTGATCGGCATTTCAACTCCAAATTTTTTGCTTAACTCATAGGCGGAGCGTGTGGTTTTCACTCCCTCGGCGACCATGACCATTTCGTCCAAAATTTCCTGCAATTTTCTGCCTTTTCCGATTTGTTCGCCCACATATCGATTACGGCTGTGGCGACTCATGCAGGTAACGATCAAATCTCCCATTCCGGAAAGTCCGGCGAAAGTGATCGCCTGTGCGCCCATGGCAGTTCCCAGTCGCACCATTTCCACTAATCCGCGCGGCTGCAGAGCGGCTTTAGTGTTATCGCCAAAACCGGCGCCGTCACAAATGCCGGCAGCCAACGCAATAATATTTTTCAACGAACCGCCCAATTCAACGCCGATGATATCCTGATTAGTGTAAACGCGGAAATATTTATTCATGAACGTTTTTTGAATATATTCGGCGATTTCCGGATTCCGAGAAGCAGCAACGATGGCGGTCGGTATTTTCCGACTCACCTCTTCGGCGTGGCTCGGACCCGACAACGTCGCAACATTATCGCGATTCAACCAGGGAATACATTTTTGCAACACTTGCGACATGCGAAGCAACGTCTTGTTTTCTACGCCTTTGGCAACATTCACCACAGCCTTTGGCTTTTGCGAAATCGCTATTTCGCCGATTCGCGTCGCAACTTCTCGTACCACATGCGAAGGCACCGCAACGATAAAAAGATCTTTTCCCTGACACGTCTTTTCCAGATCATTCTCCACTTCGATGGATTGCGGCAATTGAATACCGGGCAAAAACTCGCCGGCATCCCGCGTTTTCTTCAATTTATCTGCGGCGTCAGGTCGGAATTCCCAAAGAGTCACTTGGTGATTGTTATAGCTTAAAACCATTGCTAAAGCAATTCCCCAACTGCCTGCGCCCAACACGACGACTCTTTGTTTGTCAGTGTTTGAATTCATTGAATTTCTCCAATAATAAATGGTTTTTCTCCAGCGTTCCTTAAATCGTTGATGGCGTCACTGGCGCGATTTTTGTCAACCACAAAAATAAATCCCACGCCTAAATTAAAGACGCGCCTCATTTCCGTCGTTTCAATATTTCCCAATTTCTGAATCATTCTAAATATCGGCGGCGCTTCCCAGACGTCCCAGTCAATCTTCAGTCTGAATTTTTCTGACAACAAGCGCTTTGTATTTCCTTCAATTCCCCCGCCAGTGATGTGAGACATGCCGTGCACGTAATTTTTAAATTTGACAGCATTAATTGCCCTCTGGTAACATTGGTGCACCCGGAGCAATTCCTCCCCCAGCGTCGTTTGCAATTCCGGGACAAATTGATCGACGCCGAAGTTATTCAATTCAAAAAAAACTTTCCGAACCAGCGAGTAGCCGTTTGTGTGCAAACCATTGGACGGCAATGCCACTAAAATGTCGCCGCTGACAATTTTGCCGCCATCGATGACATTTTCCCTGTCCGCAATGCCGACGATCGTTCCGGACATGTCGAATTCGCCCGGCTGGTAAAATCCGGGCATTTCCGCTGTTTCGCCGCCAATGAGTGCGCAGTTTGCGTTACGGCATCCCCGGGCAAGTCCCTCAATTATTTTCACGAGAATTTCTGAATCCAAGCTGGCGAATGCAAGATAATCGAGAAAAAATAACGGATCGGCACCAGATGTCATGATGTCATTGACGCAATGATTCACCAGATCTTCGCCCACAGTATCGTAAATATGAGCCATAAACGCGACTTTCAACTTCGTCCCTACGCCATCGACGCTGGAAACCAGAACCGGCTGCCGGTATTTTTCTTTATCAATCTGAAAAAATGAGCCAAATAAACCAATATCTTTCAACACAGCATCGCTGAAAGTGGATTTGGCTAAGCGAGCGATTTCTTTGACGCTCTCTTCTCCCGCCGAGATGTCCACACCGGCGTCTTTGTAGCCGAGCTTTTCAGTCACTTTGCGCCTTCCATTCTCAGCATTCTGTCAAATTCTTTCATATAAATTTTTCTCGTCCGCGCCAAAAAATCGATAATGTATTTATCCTTGTAATCCGGATATGTCCAGGGATTAAAATGAAATTTATTTGCCCGATAGCGCAACTGCACATCGCCGAAAATGCCTTTTCCAAGATAAATTCGGTGATCAAAATTTTTTGTCGTCGCCATGACAACGTTTGCCGCCGAAAGATAGCCCGGATCAAGGTTTACCCGCCGATTGCCATCCAGGGAAAATCGATCTTCAATGCCATTGGTTCGTAACTTGATTTCAGGCAGATTGTCAGGCGGAATGAGTCGCTCAAAACCGAGCAATTGCTTTCGCAAATCGCTCCCCATTTCCCGAGAATAATATCGGGTATAATCAAACGGAAAAATCGCCGACAAACAGTCAACGGGGCCAAACTCATTCTGTAAAATTTCTTTTATCTGGTCATAAGTTTGATCAACTGAAAAAGTAATGGCAATGAATAACTTGACGTTTAAGGGTATTTTTGGTTTCGCCATAATTTGATTACGCTCAAATTGAAGTAAAATCAGTCATATAAATTTAGAAATATATTCTTAAATGTCAAGAAAAATATTGTGCCACGCCATATAAATTCACTTTGACGGTTGCCATGATTAAAAAAAGATTGATCTATTTCATAATGTAACAAATGGACAATTACAATTTGAAAAAGACTTCGCTGAACGCATCTTCTCCTTCCCGCCGAGAAATTTGTACATAACAAGCTATTAAAATTAAGGTTATCAATATAATTCAATGTCTAAAAAATGGCAAATATTGATGGCATTCTATTTGCCTATTGAAAATTGAATATTAGGAAATATCTCTCAAGGAATCTCGGGGAATTGAATGCTGGCAGAAAAGAAAAAATTTAGCCCGAACATGAGCTATACATTCGTCATTCGATCTACTTTCTTTTTTCCTTTTGAAGAAGCAAATTTAAAAATTTTTTTTACAATAACAGAAGGCGCGCATAATTTTGTTGGCTACTATCATTTGACAATCGAGAATAGAGAGCAAAGCGCTTCACATGGCAGCGAGAACGACAGTATGGAAAGCGCCCAAAGAGCAGAAGCCGAAACGAATTCTATGAATCAGATAAAACAAATTGCCATGGCTTAAGCAAACGTAAGGAGAAATTGATGAAATTAGACCACAAGGGAGGTTGATCGACTCGTTTAACAAAATAGGGACAAAAAACTGACATTTGGGACGTGTGGATGAGGAAGGTGTGATGAACAACAAAACATGCGCTTGCAGCTTGATTTTCACCTTGGTTTTGTTATTTTTTTGTAATGTTTTTGCCGATGATTTAACAGTAAGTTGGAATCCAAACACAGAAAATGACCTAGCGGGTTACAAGGTTTATTTTGGAACGACTTCAAGAAATTATAGTCACATAATTGACGTTGGCAATGATACAATTTATACAGTTACTGGATTAACACCAGGACGTGAATATTTCTTTGCGGTTACGGCTTATGACACCGCGACCCCGAGCAACGAAAGCGCTTATTCCGAAGAAGCGAGCTATTTTCTGGCCATCCCGGATACAACGCCGCCTACTCTTATTTCTGCAACATTAATCAGCGCAACTCAACTTCGCGTCAATTTCAGCGAAAAAGTAGATCGTGCAGCAGCGGAAACCATTTCCAATTATCAAATCAGCAATGGTGTCGTCATTAATTCTGCGGCTCTTGACACGAATGATCAAACAGTCACTTTGACCACTTCTGCTCATCCAGTGGGAAATTACACATTGACGGTCAACAATATCGCTGATCTGGCGGATCCACCAAATGTAATTGCGCCCAATTCTCAAATTGACTACTCTTTCACTGAGCAGACGCCATTTGAGATCACAGAAATTCAGGTTGTCGATACCAGCCACATCATTATTGTTTTCAGTAAAAAAGTTGAAACTGTATCGGCAGAAGATATTGATAATTATGAAATCATCCCATCTATCTCCATTCTCGACGCAAACTTAGATCCCGATGAATATTCGGTACATTTGACTACCAGCAAACACGACGCAGGTCAATATGCATTAGTCGTTAGCAATATCCAGGATCAAAGCCAGCCGCCTCAGACAATAGAACCTCGAACGACAATTATCTACCAAGTTCCTGATTTCGTGCCGCCCACTGTTGCTTCCGTGGTTTCTCTCAGCGAAACTCAAGTTAGAGTAAATTTCTCCGAAAAAGTAGATTCCACTACAGCAGAAAATGTCATCAACTATCAAATTTCCGGCGGCATCGTCATTCTGCAAGCTCAGCTTGGAGCAGACGGACAATCGGTACTTTTGACGACAACCGCGCACAACGAAGGAAGCTACACGCTACAAGTTCAAAATGTGACTGATTTGGCCAATCCGCCAAATGTCATTCAAACTCCCAATAGCCACAGCTATAACTACGTCGATCAAACGCCGCCGACGATTTTATCAGTTCAAGCAATTATTGACACACAAATTGTTGTCACATTTAGCGAACCATTAGATCGAGCAGCAGCGGAATCGATCACAAATTATCAAATCTTTAATGACGTTCAGGTGCTATCAGCGACTCTGGACGTTACCGAAAAAGTTGTGCATTTGATCACGACGCCGCACATTGAAGCTCATTACATTCTGATTGTGCAAAACATAAAAGATAAAGCGCAAACTCCAAACGTCATCCCATCGGATAATTATTGGATTTACAATTACGTGGATCAGATACCTCCGACTCTTGAAAATGTGGAGGCACTGACAGACACCACGGTGTTGGTTACTTTCAGCGAAGCTGTTGATCAAACATCAGCAGAGACAACTAATAATTACAAAATTCTGTTTGGTGTAAATCTACTAACTGCGCAGCTATTGGAAGCGAATAATCAGGTACTACTCACAACCACGCAGCATCAGCCGCAAGAATACATTTTGCAGGTCAATAACATTCGCGATCGAGCGGCGAATCCCAACACAATCGCGAGCAATACGACTTTCGTCTATGAATACGTTGATCAAATGCCGCCGGAAATAGTAACTGTGAATGCCATTGATGATACTCACATCGACGTTGTTTTTAATGAGCCGATTAATCAACTATCCGCTGAAAGAATACACAATTATCAAATTCAGCCGGGCATTTCTGTAATTTCTGCCCAATTAGATATTGATGAAAAAACTGTTCATCTCACAACTTCTTCTCACACTGAAGGGCAATATTCGCTGATTGTGAATGATATTCAGGATCAGGCTGATCCGCCAAACTCAATTCACGAAAATACGACTTTCAACTACGAATTTGTTGATACAGCCCCCCCTGTTTTATTGAACGTCACCGCCGTTGATCGGGATAGCGTACTCATTGAATTCAATGAACCGCTGGAAGTGAGCTCAGCGACCGACATCGTTAATTATCAAATTCAAAATTTCATTGAAATTTACCAGGCAACTTTGGATTCTACAGGCAAATTTGTAACGCTCGTCACTTCAGCGCATGATGAGGGGAAAATTTATTTTCTCTCAATTCAAAATCTGAAGGATCGCGCACAAAATCCAAATACGATTTCTCCGATCAGTAATCATGTTTACCAGTACGAAGACCACAAACCGCCAATCATCGCTGCTGTCCAGGCTCCCGATGCTGATTCCATAAACATTGTCTTTAACGAACCTGTAGAACAAACATCTGCCGAGAATATCGACAATTATTCTATTTCGGACAGCATAACAATTTTATCAGCCACATTAGACACAGATTTAGTTACTGTGCATCTGAAAACATCAAAACACAGCGAGCAGCAATACACGCTGACTGTGAACAACGTGAAAGATCGCGCCAATAATCCGAACACCATCGAACCGAATTCCGCTGTTCAGTACGAATACGTCGATGTGACGAAACCGACCATTGTGGCGGTCACTGCTCCTGTGGAAGATTCGGTACACGTGACTTTCAGCGAACCGGTAGAAAAAACTTCGGCGGAAAATGTGTCCAATTATTCGATTCCCGGCGGCATTACGATCGAATCTGCTGTGCTGGACGCGGATTTAGTCACGGTGCATCTCAAAACCTCCAAACACAGCGAGCAGCAGTACACCTTGACTGTGAACAACGTGAAGGATCGGGCAAATAATCCGAATACGATTAAGCCAAATAGCCAATACACTTACGAGTTCAATGACCATACACCGCCTGAAATAATTGCAGT
>JAADFU010000076.1 GCA_013152715.1 Calditrichota bacterium | reverse complement strand
GGTTTGAGTTTGAAAAAGGATTTGTTACTTACGGTGAATTTGATGAAAATTTGACGGCATATTTCAAAGATGGCAGTCGAAAGAGTTACGGCGATCCGAATGCAGACCATCAATTCCTGAAATTGATGAAGGCTGTGGAAGCGGCGCAGCAGGAAAATCCGGAAATTGTCTGCGGACTGGAAGCGGCTCGCTCACAGACGCTGTGCATGAATGGCGTGCAGGAATCTGTGGGTTCGGTAGTTCCTTTTCCGGAAGAAATTATCGTGCGCGATGACACGGATCAGCGCTACTGGGCGCAAAATGTGGATTACGATTTGTGCGAGTGCTATCGATTGAATGCTTTGCCGAGTGAATTGAAGCTCTCCTGGGCAAAAGCCGGCGAAGTGTTTGATTTGAAAAATTATGATCATTTTCCGAAGAAATGAAATTTTGCGAATGATTAAGGTGTAGTCCACTTCTGAAGTGGACTACACCTAACCCAAAAAACAGGAGGAACAAATCATGAAAAAATTGATGTTGATTTTGCTGGTTGGTTTGCTTTTTGTTGGCTGCGAAAATGAAAAAGCAGAGCGAAAAGTGATCGCAACTGAAAATGCACCCAAAGCAATCGGGCCCTATTCGCAGGCGATTCAGGTGGAAAATACGCTTTATCTGGCGGGACAGTTGGGTATTGATCCGGCGACGGGAAAATTTGCCGGTGAGGATTTTGATTCTCAAGCGAGACAGGCGTTGAAAAATCACAAGGCGATTTTAGAAGCGGCGGGATTTTCGCTGGAAGATGTGGTGCAGGTGCAGGTTTTTGTGACGGATTTGAACAATTATAGCGGGTTCAATAAAATTTATCAGGAATTTTTCAAGTCGGATTTTCCGGCGCGAGCGGTGCTGGAAGTTTCGCGCATCCCGGCTGATGGGTTGATAGAAATCATGATGGTGGCGCAGAAGGATGATTGATTTTTTTGTTAATTTAAGGTGTAGTCCACTTTTAAAGTGGACTACACCTGAGTAAAATCAGGAGAATAGCATGTCCCGAAAAATAGTAGTAATTTCAATTTTAGTATTGTTGACAATTCAGGTCGGAGCAAGTTTTTCCGTTCCGCGCGCTAAATATCTGGAGTTTGCCAGAAAGTCAGCGGATTGGGTGTGGGCGAATTACGACTCACTGGTGCAGGCATGGAAGGAAAAAATGGATCCCAACAGCCTCTGGGGCTATCGTCCGCCGGCGCAGTTGCTGGATATGGCGACCATTGATGCGGAATTTTTCAAGCTAACTGGCGAAGCGAAATATGCTGAACGCGCGAAAAAAGTTCTTTTAAGCTACGGCGATTTTCGCAAATTCTATCCCCGGTGGGCGGCAAAGAAGAGACCTGAATATGCCAATGGCGTTCCGGCTCTTCCTGATTTTTTCACTGCCATGCGTTACATCAGACCTTATGACATTTTGAAGAAAAAAGGACTCCTGTCCAAAAAAGAGCAGCAAAAAATTGAAGATTTGATCGCGCACAGCATTGATTTTCTTTTTCAGACTCAGGAATGGGGCGCAATGAACCGCGCGATTTTGCGCGGCGAAACTCTTGCCTGGGCGATCCGCGCTATCGGCGATCATCCGAAGATGAAATATTGGAAAATGTATGAAAAAGCGCTTGGTTTTGATAACTGGGGCAATTGGGAAATTGAAGACGCATCGCTGTATCACGGTATCTGGCTTTATTCGCTGATTGGCTACGCGGATGCGAAAAATCAGTTGTCCGAACTTTTTGAGACGCCGGAGATGTATTATTATTCCCAGTATTATCTCAATTTGATTTGCCCGGATATGATGATCCCGGATTTTGGCGACGCACTTTGGCGCTCCAATTGGCATCGCTATCTCGTATTTTTTGAAGCAGCCGCCAATCAACTTCGCAGTCCGGAACTGAAGTGGGCTGCCTCGCAGATTGTTGATAAATTTATGAATTTTGATAATATCAAAAGTTCCGGTCTGGCTTACATGATGCTGGATTGCTACCGTTTTGCCACGGACGATATTCAGCCGAAGCAGCCGACTACGCTCAGTCGGGAAGTCATGGAAGACATCGTGGGCAAGAAAATTGTCTTTCGCAATGGCTGGGATGAGAAATCAACCTATTTGCTGCTCAATTACCGCGATGAAGGCGATGGCGGACTGATTTTTCGCGATTATCTCCGCGACGGCATTCCGGTTGAAGAAGAAAAAATGACTCACGGCCATGCTGACGAAAACTCCATTGTTTTACTCATGCACAACGGTTCCGTGCTGTTGCATGACGGCGGTTATCGCGACTACATGCCCAGCGGGCCCTTTGGTGCTTATCGCCAGGATTATTTTCACAATCGTCTGTGTGTGCGTCAGGAGAAAATATTTTTCGGACAGAAAAAGGGAGAATATCGCTTCAGTCCGGAAACTCATCCCGAAATTCCGGGACAGTCTGTGCTGGATTTTCTGCACAACGCCGGCTCTTATCGCCGGGTGCGCACGCAAAAAATCGATTTTCTCACTTTCGAGGATTTTGATTACAGCCGCACCCGTGTTATCGACGACAAAATGGGCTATCAGTGGGATAGAACCATTGTTTATGTGAAAAATCCCGAAATGTTCGTCGTGTTTGATGTGTTTAAAGCTATTGAAGAAGACTGGTTCACAGCGGCGAATTTGTGGCACACGCGGAAAATCGTGGCGCAGGGTGAACACTGGTATGACACGAAATATGATTCATTGAGAAATGTGGCACTGGATTCAAACGAAAATCTGTGCATTTACTTTCCCAAAACTCACTACCGATTTGAGCAGGTGGAAAAGGAAAAACGCTATTATCAGGACGAGTGGGTAATTTCTCAATACACAGGACAATATTTTGAGTTAGGTCAGCATATCGGTTTTGTCACCGTGCTCATTCCCCATGGCGACGATGTTTCTCCAGCGGAATTGGTCAAAAAAATCGAATTTGTGGATTCAGGAGACAGCGGAAAAGGTATGTCTGTGAAAATTCACGATGATGGTCGCACAATTCATCTGGGCATCAAATGCGATTTGCGGATGGACATGGTTCGCGATTATCGGAGGCCTAAATTCACTTATGAATCCGGGAAAATTCGCTTTGCAGAATTTGAGTCTAACGGTGATTTCTTTTATCTGGAAAAAGAAAAAGATAATTTGAGTTACACCGTGGTCAATGTTTCGAAAATCAAATACGGAAAAAGAATTTTATTCAGCCAAAAACCAGCATTGTATGGCCTGGCGTTTGATGGTGCGCCGGATAAGCCGGGCGTGGGGAAGGTTCGGTATTGGAGAGATAGCGTGGAAATTAGGCGATAGGCATTTGTCATTAGTCGCTGGGGGGTAAAATCCTGACGGATTAATTCCAAATTTGATTGTTTGGAATTTTGAATTTGATATTTGGAAATTGTTTGGGATTTGGTGCTTGTGATCACGCCAGAGGCGGATGCGCCTTCGGCGCATTTGGAATTTCATCCATAAAATCCTTACGGATTAAATTCAAAAAGGTGAATGAAAGGATTGAATAGTAAACAGCAAGGAAGATAATATGAGTGATGCGGAGAAAAAAATGACTGGAAAAGAGAGAGTTTTAAAAGCTTTTAAATGCGAAGAAGTGGATCGAGTGCCGTGGGTTCCGTTTGTTGGTTGTCATGGCGGGAAATTGATTGGCGTTTCAGCAGAAGAATATTTGAAATCAAAGGATTTAATTGTTCAGGGCTTGAGCAAGGCGATTGAATTGTATGAACCGGATGGAATTTCGGTGATGTTTGATTTGCAAATAGAAGCTGAAGTGATGGGATGTCAATTGCTGTGGGCAGAAGATAATCCTCCGGCAGTTTCCACGCATCCCCTGAATGAAGGCGTGGAATTATCTTCTTTAAAGATTCCCGAACCGACAGAGGGAAGAATTCCTATCGTGATTGAAGCCATCAGAGAGATGAGGAATAAATTCCCGGACATTGCATTGTATGGTTTGATCACGGGACCTTTTACTTTGTCGCTACATCTGGCAGGGACCGAGCTTTTCATGAAAATGTTCGACGACCCAGATTATGTGCACGATTTAATGAAATATGGCAAAGAAGTTTCCAATGCCATGGCTAGTTATTACATTGAATCCGGGGCAGACATCATTGCTTTGGTCGATCCGATGACGAGCCAGATTGGCCCTGAAGATTTTCGCAGGTTTGTGACGCCTTACGTTTCGGAGATATTTGAAAAAATTGAACAAAAAGGCGCAATGAGCTCATTTTTTGTGTGCGGTCACGCGCAACAGAATATCGAAGCCATGGCAGAGTGCAAGCCGAACAATATTTCCATTGACGAAAATATCGCACTGGATTATGTGCGCGATGTTTGCTTGAAGCAAAATATCAGCTTTGGCGGAAATTTGCAATTGACGGCAACGCTTCTTCTGGGGACTGTGGAAGAAGTGCAGCGAAACGCTTTGCATTGTCTGGATACCGGCGGCGAGCGCGGATTTATTCTGGCTCCCGGCTGCGATTTGCCTTATGCCACGCCACCGGAAAATTTGCAGGCAGTGACGCAAATTGTGCAGGATGAATATCAGCGGGAAGTCCTGCGCACAATGGAAATGACCGAAACGACAAAAGAATTGCTCGATATGAGCGAATATGGTCAAATCGACAAGGTAATTGTGGACATCATTACGTTGGATTCTGAGAGCTGTGCGCCATGCCAGTATATGGTGGAAGCTGTTAAAAAAGTGGCGCCGCAGTTTGAAGGAATCGTAAAATGGCGGGAGCATCGGATTAAAGATGCCGAGTCGCTGACTTTTATGACATCCTTGATGGTGAGAAATATCCCCACGATTTGTATTGATGGCCAGATTACTTTTGTGTCTCGCATTCCTCCGCGGGATGAATTGATCGCTGCCATTCAGAAAAGAATTAATGAAAAAATGAAATTGCGCATCTTGCAAAAGCAGGGCACAATTTACGTTCTGGGCAGCGGTTGTGAGAATTGCGAAAAGACGAAGCAGAATGTCAAGAGAGCGATTCAAGAATTAGGTGCAGATGTGGAATTGAAATTTATTGAAAACGAAGAAGAGTTTCAACGTTTTGGCGTGATTTCAACGCCGGCTGTGGTTATTGAAAAACGAGAAGTAAAATCAATGGGGCATGTGCCGGCAGTCGATGTGATAAAGGAATGGATAAAGGACATCACATGAGCGCTATTCCGATTTTGTTGTTGACCGGCTATTTAGGCGCCGGAAAAACCACACTGCTGAATCATTTGTTAAATTTGCCATCGATTCAGTCAAAGAAAATTGCGTTGATTATCAACGAATTCGGCAGTCTGGGTGTCGATGGTTCGCTCATTCAGCCGGGCGATTTTGATAAATTTGAATTGAATAAAGGCAGTTTGTTTTGTATTTGCATCAAGACGGATTTTATCAAGACGCTGGACATTATCGCCAATGAAGTGAAGCCAGACCTGGTGATTATCGAAGCAACGGGCGTTGCCGAAACCAGCGATCTGGAAGAATTTATCGATTCGCCCAATTTGCAAGGGCGGTTTGAGATAATCGCCAATGTGGGACTGGTTGATGCTGAGAATTTTGTGAAAATTCTCCCGTTCATGCGCGCTGCCCGTAGTCAGGTCGAGTGGGCGGACGGAATTGTGATTAATAAAATCGATAAAGTCGAGCCATTTTCGATAGATGAATTGGAAAAAGTATTGCGTGGCTTGAATCCAAAGGCGCCCATTGTGCGCGTAAGTTTTGGGCAGATCCCTGAT
>JAADFU010000075.1 GCA_013152715.1 Calditrichota bacterium | reverse complement strand
CGGTGATTGGTTTTTATATTATTTTTTGGTAAAAAATTTTGTTTGAACGGGTCTGGACATCCCCCCTTGCCCTCCTTCAAAGGGGGGAACCAGAAAAGTCCCCCTTTGAAGGGGGATTTAGGGGGATGTTTAATTGCATGACTTACTAATAATAATCAAATGAGGTATAGTAATGAGATTAATGAACCGAGCATTCTGGCTATTGACAATTTTAATGCTTTCTTTATTCACTTGTGGAAAGAAACAAAATGAAATAATCTTGAAAAGCCCGGACAATCAGCTTGTCTTTGAACTCAAAATTAATCCTGAAGATGGAAAAATAACTTATTCTGTGGCAAAAGAGGGGTGGCAAAAGAGGGCTTCGCTGTCATTGAAAATTCGCCGTTGTCTTTCAAATGCCAAAACGATGTTTCATTTGAAAAAGATTTTTACATCAAATCCGTGAAAAAAGATGAAGTAAATACAAGCTGGAAACCGGTTCATGGCGAAAGAAGCGAAATTCCCGATCATTATCGCAGTGCCGTGGTGGAATTGCGCCAGCGCGGTGAGAACGGGCGGATTATGAAATTGGAAGTGCGGGCTTACGATGAAGGAATCGCATTTCGCTACATTTTTCCCGAACAAAATGGGCTGGATTCTCTGGTGATTGAAGATGAGAACACAACTTTTTATTTCACCGGAGATTTTCTGACCTGGGAAGCAGCCCATGCGCAGGCGGAATATCAGGAGAAACGTTTGAGCGAACTGAATCCGGGCTGCGAGCGTCCACTGACTGTGAAAATTAACGACAGTCTTTTTGTAGCTATCGGCGAAGCCGCGCTGGTGGATTACGCTCGCATGAAATTTGATCCGATTCCCGGAAAACCATTTGGCTTGAAATCTTCTCTGGCGAGCGAAGTTCGCTCTTTATTGCCATTTAAAACGCCGTGGCGATTTATTTTGATCGGCAAAAGCGCAGGGGAATTGTTGGAACACAACTATTTGCTGCTGAATCTGAACGAACCGTGCAAGATTGAAGATACGTCCTGGATTCGCCCCGGAAAAGTCATTCGGGAAATTACCTTGACGACGGCTGGCGGAAAAGCCTGCGTGGATTTCGCCGCGAAACATAATCTTCAGTTTGTGGAATTTGATGCCGGCTGGTATGGCCACGAGTATGACGATTCGTCTGACGCCACAACGGTAACCGTCGATCCCAAACGTTCGCCGGGCCCCCTTGATCTGGCTGAAGTTGTGAACTATGCGCACAAAAAAGGCGTGGGTATTATTCTTTATGTGAACCGCCGAGCGATGGAAAAACAGTTGGATGAAATTTTGCCGTTGTATCGAAAATGGGGTATTTCGGGGGTGAAATACGGTTTTGTGAACGTGGGCTCTCAATATTGGACGCGCTGGCTGCATGAGGCGATCCGCAAAGCTGCGGAAAATAAGTTGATGGTGGACATTCACGACGAATATCGTCCCACAGGTTACTCCCGCACCTACCCCAATTTGATGACTGTCGAGGGCATTCGCGGCGACGAGGAAGCGCCGACCAACGAGCATACGTTGATCACACTTTTCACGCGAATGATTGCCGGCGCCGGAGATAATACGAACTGTTATTTTTCCAAACGAGTTGATGAAAGAATGGGGTCTCATGCATCGCAGTTGGCGAAAGCTGTTTGTCTGTATAGCCCGTGGCAATTTCTCTACTGGTATGATAGTCCGCCGCGGCGCGGACTACCGGCGGGAAATTTGGAAAAAGTAATCAGTGAAACTCCAGAATTGGAATTTTTTGATGAAGTCCCGACTGTTTGGGATGACACAAAGTTTCTCTCCGGTGAAATCGGAAAATACGCTACGGTTGCCCGACGCAGCGGAGAAAACTGGTTTGTCGGTTGCGTGAACGGAGAAGAACCACGTGTTTTTGAAGTCAAACTATCATTTTTGAAGCCGGGCGTAAAATATGCAGCGTCAATCTATTCTGACGATGCGGCTTTCCCGAGCAGAACACACGTCCGCATCCAAAAAATGGATGTTGAAAAGAATCATATTATTCGAAGAAATGTAGCAGCGAATAATGGGCTGGCGATGATGATT
This sequence comes from Calditrichota bacterium, assembly GCA_013152715.1. Classification (NCBI taxonomy): domain Bacteria; kingdom Pseudomonadati; phylum Calditrichota; species Calditrichota bacterium. The sequence continues at coordinate 64,723 of JAADFU010000075.1, read as the reverse complement.
GTGCCGGTCGGGGAATAGAATCTCAATTGAATTTTGGAATTCGCTTTTTGGAAAAATGTAGGCTTAAAATAGCAGATTAATCAGTCGCCGTTTTTGATTCCCTCATGCCGTGGCCGGATTCTTTTTGCAAAAATTGAATCATCAAATTTTTGATAGTGCGGATTTCTTCATTCATTTCAATCAGGCGCTGGTTTGCAATCGTGTGCAGCAGCTTTTGACGAAGATTTACGCGCAACGTGATCTGGAGAGAGCAAAGCTGTTTCGAAATATTCGTCTGTCAGTACGCCGGCACGATAATCTTCAGCTTGTCAAAGATAGCGTCGCCAGTTTTATTTTGTACGCCGATGGTGCAAATAATGACATTATTGCAAGACCCAATTTTGAGAAAATTCAATTTGGTCGAAAAATCAGTAAAAAATCACTTGATTTTTTGCCTAAAATTAAATATATTATTTTGTGAAAGGTTAGCTCAGGTAATTGATAGCTATTTTTTGTTGAAAATAAAATTATTATTTCCAGTCAATTTCCGCTTTCAATTTGGGGCGGATATTTTTTTTGATAAATTTAAGATGAATTTTTCCAAAGGCACAATCAATGATTACTTACGATGAAGATAATAAGATAGTCGAAGAATTGATGAATATTTCCGAGAGAATGGTGGCGCTGTTAGACAATGAAAACACTGACGGAGAAAGCTGGGATTATTATTGCAATGGTCAGGTCGTCAAAGCGGCTGTCTTTCGCAATAAAATTACCGCAACCGTTCGTGAGGTCGTTGATGAGTTTCAGATTCAAATTATCGCTGACGGTCGCCAGCTTTTGTCTTCCTGTAGCTGCGGCGCCAGAGACCGCTTGTGCAAACATGTGATTTCGTTGCTGTATTCCTGGGTCAATGATCGGGAAGATTTTTTGGATGTGGGCAGAATGGTGGAAAATCTCGACTCCATGGAAAAGTCAGAATTAGTCGAAGTTATCGAGCGGATTTTGCGCACAGATCCTTCAAAAGCGCGCTTTCTCAAACGTCGCTACGAGGACGAATTTGACGTGGACGAAGACATTGATGATTTATTTTAATTTTTGATTTCATTTTGAAATGATGGCGTGCGACCGCTGTGTTGCTATCGTGGTCGTAATTCCGAAAAGTTGGTAATCGACAAAGTAATAAATCTAAAGCAAAACTGCTGAAGCAGTTAACTACTTATTTTTTAACTTGTTAAAACTACAATAAATTGCTGATGGTTCAATTTAGCGTTCTAACATATTGATAAATATAGATTAAAAAATAATATTTAACGTATTTAATTTTTTATCAGCAAAATAACTCTGGTATCTTTTTTGCTCTGATTATTTGACGGAGGCGTAAAAAAAGGGCGAAGTAAATAAATCGGCAACATAGAAATCTTTCCTAATTCCAAAAGGCGACGATGAAGACAACATTGTTTTTGCTGCGAAGTTTGAATCACTGGCTCGTCCGAAGCTGGGTTTTTGGCTGTTTACTGATTGCGCCGTTGCATGCGCTGGAGATCGATCAGGATTTGTTCCCGCAGCCCGATGTCCTGCGACCGAATATTCGGTTTTGGACCTCCATTTACACGCTTTACGACAGCGACCAGATCGTCATTCATGATTCGGAAAATTTGTCGATAATTTACGAAGTGATCGATTTAGACGATGCATTTCCCGAAGAAGCGGTTACCGAAAAAGCCAAATGGAATTACGCCGATTCTGTCAAAGACAGATATTGTCAAATTTTGAAAAAACTAGCCTCCGCCGATACTTTGAACCCGGACACCCTGCACGCGCGCGAGCGTTATGTGTACAATCTTTTCCATGAGAATCCTACCCCTGAGACATTTTTAAGAGCAATCGACAATATTCGAGGACAGCAGGGTCTTCGCGATCAATTCCGTGAAGGATTGATTCGCTCTGGCCGTTATGCAGAGCACATTAATCGCATCTTTCGAGAGTTTGATTTGCCACTGGAATTAGCGGCGTTACCTTTTGTAGAATCGCTTTTTCATGTAAAATCCTATTCGAAAGTAGGCGCTGCCGGCATCTGGCAGTTCACGCGCCGCACCGGACGGCGATTTTTGAAGATAAACTACACCGTGGACGAACGATTTGATCCCATCTCTGCCACTGTCGCGGCGGCGAAATTGTTGAAAGAGAATTACGAAAAACTGGGCAACTGGCCCCTTGCCATCACGGCTTACAACCACGGCGTGCATGGCATGGAAAAGGCGGTTAAAAAAGTCGGCGCCCGCGACATCGGAGAAATAATTCAAAAATACAACAGCAGATCATTTAAATTTGCTTCGAAAAATTTTTACGCCGAGTTTTTGGCGGCTCTGGAAGTGAGCAGAAATTATCGCATTTACTTTGGCGAAATCAATTTTGAGCCGCCGATGCGATACGTGGAATATCGCTTGCCGTCTAACAGTTATTTCAAACATATTTCCCGAATATTGAAGTTGCCGGAGGATGTCATTCGCGAGTTCAATCCGTCGCTGAAAAAACGCACGTTGCAGTCCCAGAGAAGAATCCCGCGCGGTTACAAATTGAAAATACCTTATCGTGAAGACGCTCAATACGGAGTTGCCTGGTCTCTGATTTCGGGGCATGAAAAATATGCTTTGAATGAAGGAACTAACTCGCAGACGCCGCAGCTTGCAGCGAGTGAAAAATCTACTGCTGTCAAGCGGGCAGAACGGGAATCATCACAGAAAAACAGCGTCAAAGAATCGCTTCGCTCCTTTGCTCTACCGAAAAAAGCAGAAGCAAGCGAAAATAGCAGTTATGATTTTGTAAAAGTAGGGTCCAATGAAACGCTGGGTCATTTTGCTGACTGGCTCAAAATTTCGACGCGCGAGTTGCGACGCATCAATGGCCTTTCTTTCGGGGAACCGATTCGTATGGATCAAAAAATCAAACTATCGTTCAAAAATGTGACCAGAGCGGAATTTGACAGAAAACGAATTGAGTATCGCCAGGCTCAGGAGAATAATTTCTTTTCCCGCTATCAGATAAAAGGCCTCAAGATGCATCGCGTCAAATCCGGTGATAACATCTGGGATTTATGCAATAACAGGTACAATGTGCCCTACTGGCTTGTCGCCAAATACAACCCTGATCGCGCGCTGAACAAGCTCAAAGTCGGCGAATTGCTCATTTTTCCTCTGATCGAAATGAAGGAAGAAACAAGCCAATAAATTGGAGATAAATCTAATCTCACTTACGCGTGTTGACAAAATTCCAGGATCAGCAAAAAAGCCCGAGGTCCTTTTTTTCGTGTTAGTGATAATCTTTTTCACTCGGCTAATTTTTTTTCATCTCGAGCGTCTTTGCGGCTATTTAGAGATCGTTTTCTCGCCGAAAAATGAATTCTTCCCCAAATGTGACATCCATCATATTGATAGTGCGCAAAATTTTTTAACTTAATTTAAAATAAAAATTTTTCAAAAAATGCTTGCATTTTTTGAAAGAAAATGATATATAATAACAGTTAAAAATATCTGCATCTCTATGTTACATTCCTGGATTGTCGATAAGCCTGTTTTTGTAGCGTGATGTCTTTCTGTTTTGCGCTCGCTTTTTTAAAGGTTTGGAAAATTGAATTCATTTGACAATGCAGGGCAATCCCAGGAGGGGTGATAGGAAATTTTTAGCGGTGGCTGAAAAAAGACGCTTGAAAATTTGTACAAAACTTATTAGATCAATGCAGAGCAGCGGTTTCTTCTTTCAGTCATTGCTGTATCCCCGGTATCCTTTTTGATGAGAATTGCTAAAAATTTTTATTAAAATTCAATAAGTTAAAACAAACTATGGAGGTTTTTTTATGGCAAAGAAGCTTACAATTTTAGTCGTCATTTTGATTGCGCTGCCGACATTAGTCCTTGCAGTGACTAATGCCAAAATAAACGGCCAAAAAGAAATTACGATTACTCAACTGCCCGTCGATCTGGTTTTTACTTGTGATCTCGCTGCGCCGGGGAACAAAGTTGCCGTCGAATATTACGTCGATATGGATAATGACGGGAAAATCGGCGCCATGGAAGAGATCGTAGAATTTTTCTACCTGACCGACGGCATCGGCTGGATCAAAGACCCGCAGGATTCGGAAAATGATTTTGCCGGCGACGAAACCGGCGTTGATGGCAAAATTCATACGACATTTACCATCGACCCCACGGAAGTTTTACTGCCGACTGGTTTGACCATGCTTATCCGTTTTGTGGATGAAGATGGCAGCGAAGATTTTGTGAAAATGCACATTCAGGTTGAGCCGCAGCCGCCGTTCATTCAGGGAAAAGTAACTGCCAAATCAACCGGCGCACCCATACAAAATGTTTTCGTCATCGCGGCGAACGGCGAAAATGAGGACGCCTTTTTTGGCATCACAGATCAAGATGGTGATTATAAGATTTCCGTTACCAACGGAACTTATGCCGCCGTCGCCATGCAATTTCCTTCGGTGGATTATCAACCCTCAGACACAGTCACAGTGACTGTGAGCAACGATCAAAGCCAGACAGTCGATTTTCAACTGGAAGCTTTCGAGAGTTCAGTGCACGGCAATGTCAAGAAAAATGATGGCACGCCAGTCGCGGGAATTATGGTTTTTGCGATAAGCACCGATCCGACGAATCCTTTTGGAAGCATGTCTACTACTGATGCGCAGGGAAATTATCAAATCGGCGTTATGCCGGGCCTGGTGATCGTCTCTCCGTCTCCCATGTTAAATATGCGTAATGAAAATTGGCCTTCAGATTATTACGTGCACCCGGAGGCTGACACTTTAATGGTCGGAAGCGGACAGGATCTCACAGCAGATTTTGTTTTTAGACCATATCATTCGTTTATCACGGGAAAATGTACAACGAACGGCGAGCCGCTGGCTGATGTGCAAATTACTGCTATGTCTCTGGATGTTACGACTTTTCAATTCCACATGTACATGACAAATACCGACGAAAACGGAGAGTATCGTCTGGGAGTTTTGCCCGGCATGATTAGCACGCTTGTCGCTTACAAAGAAGGATATAATATTACTTCGCCTATGGGCGGCTACATGCAAATTAATGTCGCGCCAAATCAAACTGTGACGGGCAAAGATTTTCAGTTTCAACCAGTGGGCGGCGTGACCGGTATTTCCGGTGTGGTGACTTTTGCTGATGGCTCCGGCGCCGGTAATGTTTACGTGGTCGCGGAGAATAACTTTGAAGAGTCACCGGAAGGCTTTCTGATCACTTACACCGACGCCAGCGGAAATTATAATTTTGAAAATATTCTGGAAGGCGACTACCATACGGGCGTTTATCTTTCCGGATATTCGTCTGATCCGGCGCAACGATCTTTCTATTTATCCACAGGTGTGGATTTGACAGGACAGGATTTTGTGTTGTCGCCCGGAAGCGGAGTGGCAGTAAAAGACAGAATTTTGCAGCCCACGACGATTCATTTGTTCCAGAATTTCCCCAATCCGTTCAATCCCACGACTCAAATTCGATTTGAGTTGCCGCAGCCTGAGCATGTGACTTTGTCAGTTTTCAATGCTTCAGGTCAGTTGGTGAAAGTATTGCAAAATGGCAGAATCAGCGCCGGCAGTCATGAAATTGAATGGGACGGCACGGATCAGTTTGGCAGGAAGGTGGTCAGCGGCGTTTATTTCTATCAGTTGAAAATTAATAATTTTCAGGAAGTTAAACGCATGATTCTCACGAAGTAATTGCAATCGACTTCAGACAAAAAAGTGATGCCGTAGGTCAACTTCGGCATCACTTTTTTTATTTCATTTATTCTTTTTCTTTTCGTCGATTGTCAAATAAGTGTAGGCATTGAAGGAATTAATCGTGTGATTTGCCGCATCAGATACATTAATCAGCTTGACGTCTCCATTTCGTGAACGAACTTTTGTCGTGGCTTCGATGACAGTGGCGATGAAACGGTAATTGGGTTCGTCAATGTGTTTCATGTCAAGAATGATTTTGTAAAATTTATTCTTGAAGCACTTGCCAAAAGCAGCCGCTAAATAACTGTCTGCAATATCCGTCGGCACCGTTGCAGTGAACTGGATTTTGATGATGTCACTTTTTTCGCCGACACGACGAAGCACGATTTTATGCTGTTCTGCCATACTTTTCCCTGTACAATTTGCCCGCAGACTAAATTAATCGGTCAATGAAAAACGCAATCGTCAGCAACAAACCTGTGAACAGATGATTCATGATCGTGCTGGCGTTCGCCGGGACTAGTTTGAGGCTATCGTCGTAATTCGCCTGCGCCACTTTGATCGCTTTCAAAGCCAGCGGCAAAGTGAGCAGCGAAATCAATGCCATTGGCGGCAGAAAATCGACTGCCACGCCGACGATAACAACCAAATAAGTGAGCATGATCATCAGTACAAAGCCCTTGACTGCTTTTTCTTTCCCCAGGCGAACCACCAGATGCAATTTGCCCACGGCATAATCCGCTTTGGCATCCGGAAATTCGTTAATGTACAGAACCGCAGCGATGAGCAGCGCCACCGGCAGAGAAGCGATTATTGGCAGCCAGGAAAAACTTTGAGTTTGAACGTAAAAGGCGCCAAAGGTCATCAAAACGCCAAAATTCAATCCAATCAAAAGCTCTCCGATACCACGGCTTACCAGATTCACTCGCGGTTCCACGTAAAAAACAGAAGAAAATACACCGAAAACGCCCAGCGCCAAAATGACCCAACCGAATTGATAGACAAGATAAAAACCAATGGCGCTGCCAATGAACAGACAAATCAGCCCTTCCGCGAGCACCTCTTTCGGAGTCATCAACCCGTTTTGGATCATACGGCTGCCGCCGGTAAATGGTCGCACAAATTCTGTATTGATTTCATCATTTTGTGTCACGTGATCAAAATAATCATTAATTACATTTGCGCCTGCGTGCAAGAACACGCCAGCAATAAGCGTCAGCAAAAAGTAAAGCCAATTAATGGAAACGTTTTGATAATAGGCAATCGAGGTTCCCAATAAAACAGGGACAATACTCGCAGTGAAAAACGGAGCACGAACAGCCATCACCCATGTTTTTGGTTTACTCATATTTCTCCTCTCATTTCTCTTTTCGGTGATCAGTTTTTTGTTTATGTTCATTTGTCAAATTCTTTTGCAAAAGTTCAATTAAAATTTTCTTTCGTTACGCTAATTCTGCTTAATAAGCTCATCCATCTGTCTGTCTATCAGCCGACGAATCTGATCATTCAATTTAATTTCCAGACGCAGATGTTGCAGCTCCAATTCCAATTGTTTTTTGCTCAACATTTCTCCAAATTGAAAATCGGAAATTAGCAGATCGTCGTCATTGTTGTCCTTTTCATTTTTTTTCGTATTTTTTCGTCGTCGAAGTCGTGCCATCGTTGTAGCCCCAATAGTTGAAGAACGATAATTTAATATTTTATCAGAAAAAAGCAATTACTTTTTTGCGCTGTTTCCCAATTTTGCCAATGAGAGAATTGATTTTTTCATTTAAATTTTGTATATTGCCGGACAAAAGAACATTTGCTGAAAATTTTTCTTTGTTGATGAGAATATATCGGTTTTTTTTGCCCTTTGAGTCCTAGAGACTTCGAGGCTGAATAATTACAAATTTTGATGGCTCAATCCAAATTTTACTGCAAAGGAGAAAATGTTGAAAGCGTCGACAAAGATTTTGATTCGCGATTATTCTGCCATCACCATCGGCGCATTTATCATGTCGGTCGGCATTGGCGTCTTTCTCGTCGATGCAAAAGTCGTGCCCGGCGGCGTCAGTGGACTGGCGATGACAGTACACTATTTAACTGACTACAAAGTTCCCGTGGGGTTGATGATGTGGTTGTTCAACGTGCCGCTTTTTCTCTGGGGCATCAGGGAATTAGGCGGCAGATTCGGCGTGCGCACTCTGGTTGGTTTTTCGTTGAATTCTTTTTTTATCGATCTGTTGCGCGGCAGTATTCCTGGATTTCGTTTCATTCATCTCCAGAAAGCAGGCGCAATTCAGGATTTGTATCAGCATGATTTTATTCTGGTAGTGCTGTTCGGTGCGATTTTATTAGGAGTCGGTCTGGGTATTATTTTTAAATTTAGGGGCTCAACGGCAGGCTCAGATATTGTAGCGGCGATCATGCAAAAACGTTTAGGCTGGAAACCCGGGCAGGCGATTATGTTTATTGATTTTTTGGTAATTTCCGCCGCCGGAATTGTGCTGCAAGTCAAAGGATTGGCTGTTGTCAAACCAGCGCTTACACTTACACTATATGCATTCATTTTGCTGTTCATTTCCTCGAGATTGATCGATGTGATTATTGAGGGCATGGATTACGCAAAAGCAGCGATTATCATTTCCCCTGAATATGAGAAAATCGGGAAAATCATCATGGAAGACCTGAGCCGTGGCGCCACAGCCTTGAACGGAAGAGGGTTGTACACAAACGCGGAGCGTGAAGTAATTTTGACAGTAGTGACGCGAAAAGAAATTACTCAATTGGTGGATATCGTGAAATCGGTAGATCCCAAAGCGTTTGTGATTGTGAACAACGTGCATGAGGTGCTCGGAGAAGGGTTTCGGCGACGAATCTAAAAAATGAAAGGGCACAGAACGGGTGTTTTTCTGATAGCGACGGAACAAATGAGTTAACAAGCGCCATATTTGAACTACTGAATGAAAAACTTGAACAAAATAGTCATTAAAATGATGATGCCAAAGCCGAAATTCATGAAAGTAAATAACATGTTAAATCGTTTATTCATATCCTCGAAGCGTTTGTCCATATAATGGTACATGTCCTCAAAGCGTTTATCCACGGCTTCAAAGCGCTTATCGATTGCTTCAAAGCGTTTGTCTACAGCTTCGAAGCGCTTATCGATCAATTTAAAGCCTTCTTTCATGGTTTCGGCGAGCAAGCGAATTTCATTTTTTAATTCCAGTAGCTGCCGCTCGTAGCTTTCTTTGGGCACAATGTTTTGCGTCAGTAAGTTCACGTATTGGCGAAGAGATTGTTTATCTTTTACTTCAAATGCCCGCTCTAATTGTTGCTCTAAAAGTTCTGCTAAATCTTCCATGTGATCCTCACGTTATTTGATGAAAATTACATGACTGCTGCTACTGAATATAACATTTTTTTTCTTGATTGTCAACTAATTTGTTGATTTGAGCGAATGGCAATTTATCCCTATCGATTTTACGGTTTTCACCCCTGAGGGGCTTTGGGAATAGCTGAAAAACTGGGAGTTTTATGCTGATGCATTGTTTTGTAGCATTGTGCCTATTAAGGTTGCTAATTTGAAAATTTTGGGTACGGCTTGCGACAAAATTAATTCTCCCCGCTTTGCAATGCCAGTTGCTTTTTGCTTTTAGGAGTGTAAAATTCCATCTCAATACGGCGATTAATCTGCCGTCCTTCCGGCGTTGCGTTGTCGCCGATGAGTGTGATTTGATCGTTGCGGAGGATCAGGACGAAAGGTTCCAGCATCACTTGTTTCGGCATTTGCGGCAGCAGTTGGCGGATATGTTCGTAGCAGCCTGGTTCAAAATCTTCGCGATTATTCAGGAAATTGAGTGTGTCTATTGAATAAGAGAATGGATTGTTTGACCCTTTTCCAATAATACCGTTGATGTCAAGATGCTCGTAAATCAGTCGGTAAAGCTCGGGATTTTGGTATTTTCGCTTTTCCAATTCCGCCAAAAATTTAGCCTGAAAATTGGCAGCCCGTTTTCTGGAAAAAATATTATTGACTGTATTCGGCGGAATGCCACAGGCGTGCCCCACAAAACGAATGCGCGTATTTTTCATCCATTTCAATCGCAACTCGAGTTTGGCAAACAAATCATCCCAGGGAATAATCGGATAGGGGTGTTGATTGTTGAAATCTGCCAATCCTACGACTATGGGCATGTGCGTTTCGAAACCCGTCAAATAGGAGCGTTGCGGTCTTGTTTTGAACTGTCTTCCCAGACTGTCTTTCAAACTTGCAAAATAAGCAATCGGTTGATTCAGCCAATCGGTTTTTCCCTTTTCAGAGTGCGGCCAATCGATTGAATCGACGTCTGCTCTGTAGGGCAAAAAGTCTTTTTTTGCAGGAGAGCGGATGCTCAAATACCCGTCTTCAACGCCAACCTGTGACTTGATTGTGGAACCCCATTTCACCGGCAACGGAATCGCCGGCTCCTCAAAAGTTTTGAAAGGAATCGGCGCAAACAATGTGATGTCCGCTTCGTGCGTGTCCACGTTGTAGGCGGTGATTTTGACGAAGCGCCGTTCTTCGCGAACGTCCTTGTTCCAGGTCGGGCGCTGGTAATGAGTGCGATTCCAGAGACAGAGCGAATCCGGAATTTGCTCTTCGGAAATGCCAAATTGCAGCAGCAGATTTCTGACAGCGTACACTCGTTCGCGCGCTAACTCGAGCGGTTCGCCGGAAGTGTTGTCGCAGAACCCCTCCAATTCAAGGTACAAATCGTGTCGCTTTTTGAGCCGTTCGGCGATAATTTTAAGCGGCGGGTAGAGCCAGTTTTCCGTCGATTGGTAATAAGCCAGCGGCATGGAAGCGGAGTTCGCATCGAAAAAGACTCTCGGCAATAGCGGCAAATTGTGATCCGTTCGCGGCAGCAGATAGGCGTTCACGGTATCGGGCAAATCGAGGCGACCTTTGGGAATCGTGTAAAATTCTGTTTCAAAATGATTGTTCGCCAGATTTACCTCAAGTCCCATTTCTGTTTCCGATTTCAAAATTCTCGCTTCTGCCGAAAAGATAAATTTTCCTTTCTCCGGCGTCAACCAGGGAATGGAAATTTGCAGCGAATCGCCGCGGTTGAGACGATCGATTTTTTTTACTAAAAAAGTATCGAGCTGGGCGCGCGGCGAAATTGTGCTGACGACCAAATTGATATTTTCCGCGTCCAGATGGCCGACGTTGGCGAGGGTGACAGAAATAACGCCTTGGGTATCGCTTTCCGTGATCCACGGACTTGGTTTGAATTGCATTTCTTTAATTTTAATGTCAGGAAAAAGCACATAAAAATGGCGAACACCCTGTTCGGCAACGCGAAAATGATCGTCGCGATCGACGGCGAGCACGGTCCACCAGTAGTCTCCTGCCGGAAGATCGGTTTCGGAATGGGCAATTTGTTTGCCTTTTTCTGAAAAATTTCGCAAAGTATCGATACGGAAAAATTTGGCCGCATGAAAACGCAGTAGTGTTTTCATCTCTTTGATGCTTTCGTCCGAGTGTAGCTGCCAGCGGTAAAGGGCGGACAATTCTGCCGCATTTTCTTGTTTTTCCAGAAGGAAAAGGTAACTCACATCATCGTACAGATCCGGGTCTTTTGATTTTTCCCAGGCAAAAGTAATTTTGTTGACAGCAAAAGTGTCGTTGTGCGCCGGTGTGATCAGGCGAAATGCTTCGGGAGCGACGGGATACGCGGACGCACTGCCGCGGTAGGACGCGGAAAAGAATTCATTTTTTTCTAACCCGGCGAAATCAAACCGCAGCGCACTGTTTTCGCGAACGACCTGCCGCGCTAATTTCGAATTGTTGTCCAGCCTGAAGCTCATTCCCATGCTGAATTTGCTCAGAAAATGATCGTCGAAATGGTAGCCGGCTTGCAAAGAAAAACGATAGGCGAAACTCAATTCTCCGCCGATGTTGAAATAGCCGGATTCGTCTTTTGTCTTCTGATAATCCGAAGAAAGCTGCAACTGCAAACCGTCGTGGGAGCCGATCGCTACAGCGATTCCGAAACGCATGGTTTGCGGTAGCGGAGTGGCGGTATTTTTGAATCTCAGCGATTGACCCCAGTGGCTGAGAGAAATTCCCGCAGAAAGATGTGCGTACTCGAAAAGCGGGTTTCTGAGCTGAAAACGAGGAGAGCGCCACAAAATTCCGGCGTCGGCATTGAACGAAGACGCGCGGAACGTGTAAAGCTCGCTTTGCAGGTATTTTAAATTGACGCCGATGGCAAAATTGTCAGAGAGGAAACTCAGCGGCGTTCCCAGGCCAAAAGATGCCAGCATATCACTGGCCGAGGCCATGGCGCGATTTCGCAGCGTGGAGTCAAATTTTTTCACGCCCAAATAGCGAAGACCGAAGACAAGCTGAGTGCGCCGACTGAGCGGAGACTGGAATCGTTTCCCGGCGTTCAGAGAAAGGTGGTAAATGTCGGCAAACCAGCGGGTGTACGAGCCGCAAAAATGATATTCGCGATAGAATCCAATCGCCGCCGGGTTGGCGTAAAATGATTGAAAATCATCTATTCCGCCGCTCAGACTGGAACCCAGCGCCTGCTGCCGGGAGCCGGGCATCATGTTCAAAAACGTGGCTCCGGAGCGAATCTGGCTGTATCCGGCGACTGCGGCGACGAGCCACAGCGTCAGCCAGATGGCGATTGATGCAGATATTTTTGTCCCGCGCGGTTTCATTTTTACCTGACTATGATTATTTTTTTCCAACAATCCATTTCCTGAGTTCGTAAAGCGATGATGTACACGCCGCTTCCCACGGGTTGTCCGGAAGCTGTGCGGCCGTCCCAGGAAAAAGTATTTTCTCCCTGATGATAAAATTTTTCAGCAATGGTGGAAATGTGATAGCCGCGAATATCGTACAAATCGAGCTCAATGGTCTGGCTCTGGCTGAGATGAAAATGAATTTGCAAAGGCCGTCCCAGATCTGGCTGAAAGACATTCACATCAAAATAATAAGAATGATCGCAATCGATTTCTTTTGTCTCAATATTGGCGACAATCTCTGCTTCGTCTTCGTCGTCTGTTGTGCTGGTGTCGTCCGGCGAGTAGATTCCTGCCACGTTCATAATCGGCATGATCGTTTTGGGCAGCGTCAATTCCAGCGTTGCTTTGAAAGAAGCCACAAATTGCTGCCCCGGTTGCAGCGTGTCAATGAACCAGAACAATTTTTTTTGATGCACCGAGTCCGGCGCCGGTTGAAAATCCGAACCGGTAATCAGTTCCGGCAGCGAGTCAAACAGCGTCACGTGAAAAGCAACGCCCGGGCCATGGTTGAACACTTTGAGTTGATAAGTGAAGCTGTCGCCGGCTTGCACCGTATCGCGGTCTGCTGTTTTTTGAATTTCTAAATTGTAGTGCTCCGGTTTTTCCGGTTTCTCCTCAGCGATGACGATGCGGTGTCTTTTTGTGCGTTCGCCGACAAGATTGGTGTCGTTTTCTGCGCTCACAACGGCGACATTTTGCAGGGAAAAAGGCGTGGAATCCGGCGCGCGATCGATGGCGGCGTCGTACTGAATGAGAATCGTTCCGCCCCCGGCGAGCGAGTCAAAACTCCAGAAAAGAATTCTGCCCTTCGCGGAATCGGGCAGCGGATTGACGTTCGCGACTGAAATATTTTCCGGCAGCGTGTCCGAGACAGCGATGTGATAGGCGGCGCCGTCCCCGATGTTGGAGATTTGAATGGAATAAGTGAAAGATTCCCCAACTTTGACGGTGTCTTTGTCCGCTGATTTTGACAATTCAAGTTTTGGCGAGCCGAATGGTTTTTTTTCTCTTTCGTCCACCGGAATGACCCGCGCCCGCACACGGTAGCCGCGGATTTCTTCTTTGTCAGAGTCAAAAATTCCGGCGACATTGAAAACAGCACTGTCTGCTGTCGCGTACTGAGAATCTAATTTTGCCGTGACGACAAACATTTTCGTCTGCCCAACAGTGATTGAATCGATGAACCAGAAATACATTCGGCCGACGACAGAATCCGGCTGCGGCGCAAAAGCGAGCGGAATGATGGCGCTGGTCATGGAATCGACGAGGGTGATTTCCCGTGCCACGTCAGGTCCCAGATTGCGCAGGGAAATTTCGTAATCGAACTCCTCGTTAATTTTGACGCTGTCTTTGCTGACCTCTTTTTTTAGTTCGAGCTGATACTGTGCGGGTTCATTCGCAACAGCCACAGTCGTGGTAGCGTGGCCGGAATTGTTGCTCAGATCAGAGTCGTTCGACGCGTTCACAAAGGCGAAATTAGTCATTGGAAAAGCGGTGTCGTAATCGGCTGTCGCCAGACGTGTGAAGATCGAAATCCGGATTTTTTCACCGGCTGCCAGTGAATCAAATTGCCAGGTGAGCGGTGAATTTAACGAGTCGAGCTTCGGGCTTGTGCCCAGAACAGTGAGCATCGCCGGCAAAGTGTCGCTGACCGTAATTTGCCGCGCTGTCTCTCGTCCTAAATTTTCCACGGTGAGCAAGTAGCGCAATTGCTCGTCAAAACGAACGGTGTCTTTGTCCGCTGTTTTTGCCAATTGCAAATCGCAGTGAAAGACCGGCGGCGGCGTCCATTTTTTCTGCGCGAAAACGGAAAATGAATCCCGATTGTTAGCGAGATTGGTGTCATTCTCCGCAGCGACTGCGCCAACATTTTTCAGAGAAATGTTTTCAGTCAAATGGGAATCGACTTGCGCGATGAAAGAGATCGTTTTTTCTCCGCGCCCTGTTAGTGAATCAAAATGCCAGAAAAGCAAATTTTCTGCCGTTGAATCAGGATTTTCAGAGAAAATTTTTGGCGAAAGAAAATCCGGCAGCGAATCGACCAGCGTTACTCGCTGGGCGGTGTTTTTCGACAAATTCTGAATTTTGAGAAAATAGCGCAAGGTGTCGCCAGCGAAAAGGGAGTCTTTTGACGCGAGTTTTTCAATCAATAAATCGCAATTGAAAATTTTCTCTTTTGTCCTGTCCCAAAAAATGACCGCTGCGCTGTCGTAATTGTTGACGGAAAATGTGTCGAGCGGAACAGAGACGTTGGCATAATTGACGATTTGAAAGGTCGTGTCGGAAAAACTTTGTCGCGTGCGTGCCTGAAACGTGATTGCGATTTCAGCGTTGATTTCCAGGGAATCAAATTTCCAGAAAAGCAACGAGTTCGCCGCGGAATCCGGCGCAATGGAAAAATCGAGCGGCGCCAGCGTCGGCGGCAGACTGTCGGCGACGGTGATTTTTTTCGCTGTCGCGGGCCCCACATTGCTGATCGACAAGCGAAACGTCGCTGCGTCTCCTTGGCGAATAGTGTCCGCAGAAACTGTTTTGCTGAGGCTCACATCGCAAAATTTCGGCTGTGGCGGCGTGTTCCAATAAATAAAAGTGGAGCATTGCGCCTGATTGTTGGTTTTCAGTGTGTCGTTTGCCGCGTCGGCGCTGGCATGATTTTCAACGGTCGAGTCATGATCAGCGAGAGAGCTGTCAGCTTGCGCGTTTAGCGAAAAAACCGAACTGTCGCCAGCGGCAAGCGCTTCGGTGAACCAGAAAATTTTCTGCCCGGCGACAGAGTCCGGCGCGGGCGAAAACTCAGTTACGGAGATTTCCGCCGGCAGGGAATCGGTCACAATCACCCGAAACGCTGAATCTGGCCCCATGTTTTTGACAATGATGCGATAGCTGAACGGAGAAAATCCTGTCACAGAATCCGCGCTGACAGTTTTGTTGATTGTCAAATCGCAGCGCGGCGCAGGTGTGGGTTTTTTTCGCTTGATGGAAACAGTGTCCGTCGCCTGGTTGTTTGTCAAATCTGTGTCGCCGGGCGCGTCGACAGCGGAAAAATTGACTACTTGGGTGACCGTGTCCGGGATATCTTCCTGAACAACGGCGGTGTAGCTGATTCGTTGCGTCTCATTGGCACTCAAATTAGTAAAATTCCAGTGCACGACCCGGCCCTGGGCAGAATCCGGAGTCGGATTCGCAGCGATGAATTGCAGGAATTCAGGCATGGCGTCGCTGATGTGAATTGTGCCGGCCGTATCGGGACCAGAGTTCGCAATTTGCAGTTCAAATTCAATCTCCTCGCCTGGAAACACGGAATCGTAATTTGCCGATTTCTCGATTGAAATATCAAATTGGGGCGGCTTGTCGCCTTCGTAGGCAAATTGAAAATTGTAAATGTGCACGCTTTCCGGGCTTTGACCATGCATGGGCACATCGGGCGGGTTGAGGAATTGCGGGTATTGATATTGCAAAAAGTAGTAATGCTTCAGATGAATGGTGTAAATTCCCGGCGGGAAATAAAATTTTCCTGCATCGCGAGATGTCAGCGACGGTCGAAAAGAAGTGTCTGGCACAACCTTCTCGATTCCGGCGTTGGGCTCCAATTGCGGGACCAGGGAACTGTCCGACTGTCGAAATTGAACGTAAAAAGATTCGTTCCCCTGTCCTTCTGAATATTCGACGCCGGTGAAAATTCGGTAGAATCCCGGCTGGACGATGCGAATAGTCGCTGCGTCCATCTCTTTTTGGCAGCGATCCACGCAAACGCCAATACTGTCTGGGTTAGTTGGAAGCGTAAAAATATCGCCTGCTGCTTGCACCTGAATCGTTGTCACGTCGTTTTGCTGCGCCCAGGATGCAGTGGAAGCAAATAAAATGATGATGTAGACAAATAAAAATACTTTTTTGTTGACGGACAAAGTTGTTTCCCCGTAGCTCTAACTGTTTATTTCCAAGGTGAAAATTTAAAGTAATTGAAATTTTTATACTTATGGAAATAACAAAATTTGTGCCAAAAGAAAAATATATTTTTAACAATAGATAAAACAAATAATTATCCTATGTTTTAAAAAAATGGGCTTTTGAAACAATATTTAATTTTGTTATATCAGATTGGTAATTAAGTAGATAGCTATTTTATTTTGAAATACTTCGGAAAAGGAGTATTGATTTTTAGGGTAGATTTACAATTGAATTAAATTGTTATGTGTAAAGCATTTTTTAAGACCAAAATTAATAGAGAGTTGAATTGAAATATTACAATTGTTAAAAAAAATTGCATTTCAAAATGTTGTTCCCCGTCCGTTGCAATGTTCGAATGTGTGACAAATATGAAATTGGGGCTTTGCACGGTCGGAACAAATCTGTCGTTGATGCATTACATAAAGTTTATGAGACAAAATCGTCTGAAAAGTGTTTTTTTGCTTGGAAGAGAAAGCGCATTTTGAGCAGGATCACAATTCCGGACAAAAAAATTGAAAAGTAAGCGAAGAAGGCTTTTCTTTGGAAACATCAAATCAGGAAATTGAACTTCGGCTGGTCATTGTCGGCGACGATCAGCGCGGCGTTGCCAAGGAGATAAGCCAGCTCGAGCGCTGGGAAAATTATTCGTTCGCGGACGCGGGAACACGACGAATTCATGACGTCTATTTTGATACGGCAGATGGCGCTCTGGCAAAACAGAATTTTGGTATCAGAATCCGCGCCCTGGATAGCTCCGTTTTTATTACTATTAAAGGAGAGCCGGAATTACTGAAAAATGGCAGCGTGCGCCGTCTGGAAATGGAGCAGCCTTGGAGTGACTCGGCCGGGGAGATGGTGCGCCAATTTTTTCGCGAAAGAAAAATTGTTGCTCCTGTTGATGCCTTGAATTGGCAACAGCAAAATCCGGCGCGCCTTTTTGAACAGATGGGGCTGCAAGTCATTCACGAGCGTTTTAATGATCGTCGTTTGAAAAACATTGTCATCGTTGGCAATCCGAAAGCAATCCTGGTCGAGATGGCGATTGACGAGATGACTTTTCCGCTCGGCGGAAGAAAGTTAAAATTATTCGAAATTGAATTAGAACAAAAAGAAGCGGGGGGCGAGCGGGTTGTTGCAAAATTAAAAAAATATTTTTTGGAAAAATTTCACAATCGCATGTTACTCTGGGCTTACAGCAAGCTGGCGACCGGCATTGCACTGCAGAAATTCATCACCGACAGAGAATTTCAAAAAACAATCGACAGCAAAAATCAATTGCAGCGACGTTCGTATGAGTTGATTGAGCGACATTTTCAAAGTCTGGGCAGGGGAATAAATTGATTCGTCTGAGAGGGACGTTGGCATCAAAATTTCTTAAATTTGAAAAGCAGTAATTTTTGACTTGACAATTTAGGAAATTATTATTAAATTGAAGGAATTTTAAGAGCGTTTGGATTATTAGATGAAGATAGAGATTAATGCGTTAGAAGAGGGAATGAATGAGGTTCATTTTAAGACCTCGATGACGGAGCTCGGCTATGATGAAGATGAAGAAAAAATGGCTTTATTCCCTCATGCGATTTTTGTTGATACAGAAATATATAAAATTTCCGAACATTTTGACGTGAAGTCTCATGTGAAAACAAAGGCGCGCTACGTCTGTGATCGTTGTTTGGAAAAATTTGATCAAATATTGGAAAGTTCGTTTCGGTTTTATGTTGTGCGCAAATTACAAGAAAGCGCCACTGAAGAGAACGATGAATACCGCGTTCTTGATGCACATGAAAATACCATTGATATTACCGAAGATGTGATTGAAAATTTGTTGCTTGAAGTTCCAATGAAGCATGTTTGTAAAGAAAGTTGTCGCGGTTTGTGTCCGACATGCGGGGCGAATTTGAATCTTGGCCAGTGCAGTTGCGAAAGCAAAATTATTGATCCGCGCTGGGAAAAACTTCGTCAACTGTTTGTAAGTGACAAATAAATAAGAGATTATTAAAACGCTCATATCGGCTTTCTCTGTCTTTGCTCTTTGTCATTCCCGATATGAGCGATTTGGTTTTATGTTTATATCCTGTAATCAAAATCAAACAAATGCAAGGTTTAATTACCATTATTAAAGCCGTACCAGGCTTTCTGGATTGCAATTAAAAAATAAGAAGGAAGAACGATTATGGCATTACCTAAGAGAAGACACTCTCAATCAAGACGAGATAAACGACGCACGCATTGGAAATTAACGGCGATGAATGTCGTCGATTGTCCGAACTGCGCGCAGCCGAAATTACCGCATCGCGCTTGCCCCAATTGCGGCTATTATAACGGACGAATGGTCTTTGTGCCTAAAGAAGCATAGCTTAGCGAGGAAAACCAGAAAAGATGAAGATTGCAGTTGACGCTATGGGCGGTGATTTTGCTCCGCGCGCCGTTGTGACGGGCGCGATTTCAGCCGCCAGAACAGACAGAAATCTGGAGATCGTGCTTGTTGGGGATGAGGAGGCAGTAAAGCGTGAGTTGTCTCTTCATTTTCGCACGCAAGAGTTGCCCATTTCGATTCATCACGCGTCCCAGGTCATCGAAATGAAGGACTCGCCGGCTCATGCGCTTCGCAGAAAACGCGACAGTTCAATCAGCGTCGCTATGGAATTACACAAAAAAGGCGAAGTCGCTGCCGTTGTCAGCGCCGGCAACACGGGCGCTGTTTTGGGCGCAGCGCTCATGAAGTTAAAAAAAATTCGCGGCGTTTTGCGTCCGGCGATCGGTTCGATTTTACCCACTGGCAAGGGAAGGAATTTTCTCATCGATGTGGGGACGAATGTGGATTCCAAGCCGCAGCAACTCATGCAATTTGGCGTCATGGGGAGTATCTTTGTTAAAAAACTTTTTAGCGTTGAAAATCCGCGTGTCGGCCTGCTGAACATCGGCGAAGAATCCAGCAAAGGCTCGGATCATGTTCAGAAAACGTACCAACTATTTTTAGACGCGCCGTTTAACTTCATTGGCAATGTCGAAGGTCGGTCTATTTTAAGCGAGACGGTCGATGTGGTGGTATGCGACGGATTTGTCGGAAATATTATTCTGAAATTCGCCGAATCGATCAGTTCGGTTTATACGCGAAGCTTACGGGGGCGAATCGGAAAAAGGCTGCAATACAAATTTGGCGCGTATTTATTGCGGCCGGCTTTTCGGCGGTTAAAAAAAACATTCGATTATGCCGAATATGGCGGCGTGCCATTGCTTGGCGTTAATGGCGTGGTCATTATTGGGCACGGAGGCTCATCTCCCAAGGCGGTGACCAATGCAATTTTTGAGGCGGAAAAAATGGTCAACGAAAATGTCAATGGGGCGATCGAAGCGGAATTAGAAGCTATTAATAAATAGGCGAGTGAATAGCGGTTGAAATTAAAACGCTTTCTCGTCAAGCGAACCAACATTAAGGAGACGGAAGCGAAAGTGGATGAAAAACTTGGTGCAATGATTACCGGCATGGGTATGGCGGTACCCGAGAAAGTTCTTACAAATTTTGATCTTGAGAAAATGGTAGATACCACCGATGAATGGATTCGGACGCGCACCGGAATGGTCGAGAGGCACATTGCCGATGAAAATACGGCGACGTCGGATCTGTGCACAGAAGCGGCGGAAATGGCTCTTAAAGATGCCGGGCTATCGGCAAAAGATATTGACGTCATTATTATCGCCACAGTGACGCCGGATACGATATTTCCCTCGGCGGCTTGTTACGTGCAAAAAAATCTCGGTGCGACAAATGCGGCAGCGTTTGATATCAGCGCGGCATGTTCCGGTTTTTTGTACGGATTAACGGTTGCGGATAGCTTTATTCGCAGCGGACTGTACAAAAATATTTTAGTCATCGGAGCAGAGACGCTGAGTAAAATTACGGATTGGACGGATCGCTCGACGTGTGTCCTTTTCGGCGACGGCGCCGGAGCGGCAGTCGTCCAACCTTCAGACGGAACAAGAGGAATTATAAAGACATTTATCAGCAGCGATGGGCGGCTGACAGATTTATTGATTTTGCCTGGCGGCGGAAGTCGCATTCCGACGTCTCACGAATCAGTGGATCAACGTCTTCATTATATTAAAATGGAAGGCCAGGATGTTTTCAAATATGCAGTGAAAGCCATGGGCGACGCCGCAGTGAAGGTCCTGGAAGAAACCGGCGTTTCATCGAAAGATTTGGCTTTAATGATACCGCACCAGGCGAACGATCGCATCATTCAGGCGACAGCCCGGCGAATAAAATTGCCAATGGAGCAAGTGTACGTGAATATTCAAAAATATGGCAATACCTCAGCGGCGTCAATTCCCATTGCCTTGACCGAGGCCATTGAGGAAGGAAAGCTCAAACATGGCGATTATTGCTTGCTTGTCAGCTTCGGCGGCGGTTTTACTATCGGAGCAGTTTTGTTGAAATACTAATTTTTTGGGGAAAAAATTTGCTGCCAAGCCAGGGTGACTTTTCGGAGGGGACAGCCTGTTTAAATTCAGGTCTCATTGTTCGCTCTGAATCGGTGCGAATTTTTGACAAGGACAGGAAATTTATCAGCTTTTTAATTTATCAGGGAAATATTTTTCATGTCAAAGGGAGCTTCTGCACGGCAGATTTTGTTGATTGTTATTTTGATGATTTTGATCGGTGCGTGCGCTTCCGGGATAAAATTACAATTCACACGACCGGGGCAGATTGCTTTTGCCGGAATAAAACGGCTGGTCGTGGCGCCAGTGACTGGCATCAGACAAGCGTCGCAATTTGAGGAAAAATTAGTCGCAGAGTTGGAAAAGAGCGGCTTTTACACAATTCTGCGGGACGCTGATGTGCGAAAAGCCCTGCTCCGGCACGGCGTGACGTACGATGATATCGCTGCGGCTGACTCGCTGCGTTTGAGCGAAGTGGCTTCCTGGCTGCAGGCTGACGGAATTTTGTTCTGTGAATTGAAAGACCTTGATATTAATTATCTCGCGCTGGGTTCGGAAAAAGTTGAAAAATTAGTCTGGACCGGCGAGTACGAGCGCGATGAGTTTGGCGAGATTGTGATGGAACAGGATTCCACCGGCGCACAAGTGAAAAAGAAAAAATTGAAAGTCAAATTCATCGAACAAAAGTTCCAATTGCGCGACGCCAAAGCCGAAGCGGTATTTCGGCTGGTGGATTTTCAAGTCGGGCGAATTATCGGCTCCTGGGATAAAGAAGAACACTACATCGAAGATATTGTTGAAGGCGACCGATCACAGAAATTTCGCTCGGAAAACGACATCAAGCAAATGCTGATGGAAAAAGTTATCCGCGAGTTTGTGCAAGAAATAGGTCCGCGGATCGAATTTGTGAAACGTCAGCCGGAAGGCGGGATCGCGGAATTGGACAGCAGCATTGTTTTCGCCCGTCAAAACGATTGGACTCGAACGCTGAAAATTTTGAATCGCGCTGAGGAGAAATACCCGAACAATGCCAGCGTCTATTTCGATATCGGTTTGGCGCAAGAGGCGGTGGGCGATTACAAATTAGCGGAAATGTATTATTTGAAAGCCGGACTTCTGGCGCCGGAAAATAGAAAATATCGGAAAGCGGTCAAAAGAATCCGCAAGGTCTGGGCGGAAAAAGAAAAAATGAAATAAAAAAATTCTGTGTGAAGCGCACGCGTCGCGGCACTATTTTGTGGGAACGGAATTAAATTTATGGCAAAAAGGGCATTTTTATTTCCCGGTCAGGCTTCTCAATTTGTGGGCATGGCGAGAGATTTGTACGATGAATTTCCACAGGCCAGGGAAATTTTTCAACATGCGAACGAAATTCTCGGTTTTGATATTACAAAAATTTGTTTTGAAGGTCCCGAGGAAGAACTAAAACAGACCCGCATCACTCAACCGGCGATTTTTATCCACAGCTACATCGTGGTGAAAATCTTGGCGGAAAGAGGTTTGCAGCCGGACATGGCAGCGGGACATAGTCTCGGAGAGTATTCTGCGCTCGTAGCGGCAAAAGTCCTTCCATTTGAGGACGGTCTGCGCGCTGTCAAAAAACGCGGCGAGTTGATGCAGGTCGCTGGTGAAAATCAGCCAGGAACAATGGCGGCGATTGTCGGTTTGTCGGCGGAAGATGTGGAAGAAGTTTGTCTGGGAGCATCCGGGGCAGGCGTTGTGCAGCCGGCGAATTTCAATTCTCCGAGTCAAATTGTTATTTCCGGAAGCGTCGCCGGGGTGTCCAAAGCGATGGAACTGGCGAAGGAGAAAAAGGCGATGAAAGTTGTGCCGCTGGTCGTGAGCGGCGCGTTTCATTCACCGTTAATGGCGCCGGCGCAGGAAGAGTTGCAGAAATTTTTGGCGCAATTGCCTTTTGTTGACGCCGAAATCGACGTTTACGCAAATGTGAGCGCTAACGCCCATCGAAAGGCTGATGAAATTTTGCCTCTGCTGATTCAACAGCTTACTTCGCCAGTGAGATGGGCGGAAACTGTCGAGCGCATGGTCGCTGACGGCGCGGATTCCTTTTTTGAAGTGGGACCGGGAAAAGTGCTCACCGGCTTGATGAAACGAATAAATCGGCGGGCAAATATTAAAACAATGGGCACAGTTGGAGAGATAAACGCATTGCTGCCGTAGGCGGCAGTGCTTCAAATACGGGAGGAAAAATGGAGCAACAAGTTGCCGTGATAACCGGTTCGGCGCGCGGGATTGGCAAAGCGATTGCGGAGAAATTTGCCCAATCCGGCTACCAGATTGTCATTTGCGATATCAACGAGGAGCAGATTCAGTCCACCGTCAAGGAAATTGAAGGACTGGGTACAAAGGCCATTGGCGTTAAAGTAGATGTGACCAATGCCGCCGATGTGGACAATTTGTTTGCGGAAACGACAAAAGCGTTCGGCAGAATCGATGTGTTAGTAAACAACGCCGGCATCACCAAAGACACGCTGCTCATTCGAATGCGGGAAAACGATTGGGACGCAGTAATGACGGTGAACCTCAAAGGGATTTTTCTGTGCACCAAAGCTGCCGCAAAAATTATGATGAAACAGCGCAGCGGAAAAATCGTGAATATTTCTTCTGTCGTCGGCGTCATGGGAAATGTCGGCCAGTCGAATTATTCCGCGTCCAAAGGCGGAGTGATCGCATTCACAAAAAGCGTTGCCAAAGAGCTTGCTGCTCGCGGGATTACTGTCAATGCGGTGGCGCCGGGCTACATTGAAACGGAGATGACGAAGACACTGTCGGACGATGTAAAGGAAAATTATCTCAAAATTATTCCGTTGAAACGTCCGGGCATGCCGGAAGATGTAGCGAACGTGGTGGCGTTTTTGGCGTCTCCGGCAGCGGATTATGTGACCGGCCAGGTCATTCATATTGACGGCGGAATGGTAATGTAAATTCATATTTTTAGAAAAAAGCACCTGCTTTAATTAATTAAATTTTGGTGAGAAAAACCAGGAGGACAACACATGTCAGTAGAAGACAAAGTAAAAAATATCATCGTCGAGCAGCTTGGCGTTGAACCGAGCGAAGTAACAGATGAAGCTCATTTCATCGAAGATCTTGGCGCTGATTCTCTGGATACCGTTGAATTGGTCATGGCGTTAGAGGACGAATTCAAGGTTGAGATTCCCGATGAAGATGCCGAAAAAATCACGACGGTCGGCTCTGCCATCGAATATCTGAAAGAAAAGGGAGTTGAATAATACACGAGTTTCAATGGGTTGAGCGCTGCGTCGCTGTGTCAGAGCTTAACCCATTTCTTGTGTTTGCCGGGTTTATTAATTGCTTGATTCAAAAAATGCGCCGAAAAGAGATGCCGTTCAAAAGCGTTTCTCTTACAAATTTAAAAAAATGCCTGTTGATTCGCGCGCTGAAGGCTTGCCATTTTCAAAAGCGGTTTTTCGGCTCTTGATTTTGTCAGAGAAAATTTTGCATCAATCGTCGACGCTCGCCTTTCAATAGAGTCATGTTCGGGGCGGCGAATGTGGCAAATGTTTCCAATTTTCTATTTTAAAAATGATAGTAAAAAAAGTCCGAGGTGTTTTTTATGAGAAGAAAAGTCGTCGTTACCGGGTTAGGCGCGATCAGTCCTATCGGTAATACCGTGAACGAATACTGGGAAGCGTTGTTGCAAGGAAAAAGCGGTGTGGATTATATCACTCGTTTTGATGCGGAACAGTTCACCACAAAATTTGCCGCTGAAGTTAAAGATTTTGATCCTCTTCAATATATTGAGAAAAGAGAAGTGCGGCGAATGGATTTGTTTTCCCAATATGCTGTGGTTGCGGCCCAGCAGGCAGTCGACGACGCCGGGCTTCAACCGGAAAAAGAAGACCGCAATCGCATCGGCGTTGTGCTGGGCACCGGAATCGGAGGAATGCAGGTTTATCACAATGAAACGCTTAATCTTTTGAAGCACGGGCCTCGGAAAATCAGTCCGTTTTTTATCCCCATGTTGATTCCTGATATTGCGCCGGGATATGTGAGCATTCGTTTTGGTTTTAAAGGCCCCAATTTTTCCACGGTGTCTGCTTGCGCATCCAGCGCGCACAGCATTAATACAGCGTTGCGATTAATCCGTTACGGCGATGCTGATGTGATGGTGACCGGAGGAACGGAATCTACCATAACTTATCTTTGTATCGGCGGCTTTAATTCGATAAGAGCTTTGTCAACTCGAAATGACGCCCCGCAAAAGGCAAGCCGTCCGTTCGATTTGAACAGAGATGGATTTGTCGTCGGAGAAGGAGCGGGAATATTGATTTTGGAGTCTGAAGAGCACGCACTGAAACGCGGAGCGAAAATTTACGCAGAATTAGCCGGCGCGGGCGCGACAGCCGACGCTTATCATGTAACTGCGCCAGACCCTGAGGGAGCCGGAGCCGCGCAAGCGATGAAGATCGCGCTCGAAGATGCCGGGATTTCTCCGGATGAAGTCGATTATATCAACGCACACGGTACCTCGACGCGTTATAACGACATCATGGAAACCAAGGCGATCAAGATGGTTTTTGGCGAACATGCCAGGACTCTTCACATCAGTTCAACCAAGTCTATGGTCGGACATTTGCTTGGTGCTTCCGGAGGCGTTGAGATTATTGCCGCGATTCTTTCGGTTTTGAATGACATAATTCATCCAACGATTAATTACGAGACGCCGGATCCTGAGTGCGATTTAAATTATACCCCTAATGTGCCAGTTAAAAAACCCGTCAATGTGGCTATTTCAAATTCATTCGGTTTTGGCGGGCACAACGGAACCCTGGTTGTCAAAAAATATGAGGCATCACGGTAAAAACCAGAACGCTCATGTTGAACAAACTGAATACTTTCGTCGCCAAACTCTTTCATCCTCATTCTCAAGCGAGATCGTTGACGAAAAGAGATATTGAAAGAATTGAACTAAAACTAAATTACCATTTTTCGAACAAACAACTGATTTTTCAGGCGCTGAAACATCGTTCTTTTTTGGCGGTCACGAATGAGCCTCGGCTGCAATCCAATGAGCGGCTCGAACTGTTGGGGGACGCGGTGTTGGGAATGGTCGTCGTGGAGCATTTGTACCGACGATTTCCTGAAAAAGGTGAGGGCGAGCTGACGGCGATAAAATCTCTTGTAGTAAGCCGAAAAATATTGGCAAATGTTGCCCGACAGATCGGCTTGGGCGATGTCGTCTTGCTTAACGACGCTGAAGAAAAAGCCGGCGGAAGGAACAGACCTTCTATTTTGGCGGACACTTTCGAAGCGATTACCGGGGCGATTTATCTCGATGGCGGCTTAAAAACCGCGGTGGAGTTCATCAGCGACAAACTTTTGAGCCAAATCGATGATATTCTCTCAAAGGAGCAGTACAAAAATTTCAAAAGTATGCTGTTGGAATATGCGCAAAGTCGCGGCATGGGAGTGCCTCATTACGTGGTGAAAAAAGAGGAAGGGCCTGATCACAAGAAGATTTTTACCATAGACGTACTGATCAAAAACAGGGATCTGGGATCAGGAAAGGGGAATAGCAAAAAGAAAGCGGAGCAAATTGCCGCGAAAAACGCGCTCCGGCAATTGAAAATCCTTTGATGATAAAAAGCGTAAAAATATTCTAACGGCCGAAAATTTTTTTTGATTCGGTGCCGGGAAATGCAGTGGAATGTCCTGTGCGCAAAATTTACTTGCATATCTTAATATTTTTTATTATATTTAAAAGCTATCGACGAATTAAGCTTATTTGCCTAGTTGTCTGTTAATTTGAAAGATAAGGCTGCGGAGCAAATTTAATCGAGCAGGTTGAGTTGAAGTTATGTTTCAGGATTTGACGGAAAAATTAGAAAGCGTATTCAAGAAACTTCGCGGTCATGGTAAATTGTCCGAAAAGAACGTCAGTGATGCCCTCAAAGAAGTGCGTCGCGTTTTGCTCGAAGCGGATGTCAATTACAAAGTTGCCAAGACATTTATCGCCGCGGTGCAAGAGCGAGCGTTAGGCCAGAAGGTGCTGAAAAGCATTACCCCGGGGCAGCAAATCGTGAAAATTATTCACGACGAGTTGGTAAACTTGATGGGGAAATCTGACGTTCCTTTGAAAATTTCCGGACAGATTCCGTCGATCATCATGCTTTCCGGTTTGCAGGGATCAGGAAAAACCACGCTCGCCGGAAAGTTGGGTTTATTTTTGAGAAAAAAAGGTCGCAAGCCGGTTTTGGTCGCCGCTGATATTTATCGGCCGGCGGCGGTGCGCCAGTTGGAGATTGTCGGCGAAAAGATCGAAGCGCCGGTTATCTCTGACAGCAAAAAATCAGCCGTGGAAATTTGTTTGTCCGCGGTGGACTTTTGCCGCAAACACAGCCACGACGTGGCAATTTTTGACACTGCCGGGCGGCTGCACATCGACGACGCTATGATGAACGAACTGTTGGAGATAAAGAAAAAAACGAATCCGACAGAGATTCTGTTCGTCGCCGACGGCATGACGGGCCAGGATGCGGTGAATACCGCCAAGGAATTTCAAAATTGGCTCGATTTCGACGGGATTGTGTTGACGAAAATGGACGGCGATGCTCGTGGCGGCGCTGCTCTTTCCATGCGCATGGTGACGAATAAGCCCATTAAACTTATTTCCACGGGCGAGAAATTTGCTGCGTTGGAGACGTTTCATCCGGAACGGATGGCGTCGCGGATTTTGGGCATGGGCGATGTCGTTACTCTGGTGGAAAAAGCCCAGGATGCAGTTGACCGAGAGCAGGCGGCGAAATTAGAGAAAAAACTTCGCCGGCAGCAATTTACGTTGCAGGATTTTTACGATCAATTGCAGCAGATAAAAAAGATGGGCCCGCTGAGTCAGTTGATCGGCATGTTGCCCGGGGCGCAGGGAAAAATGATGAAAGGCCTCGATGTCGATGACCGCGCTTTGGTGAAAATTGAGGCGATCATCAATTCCATGACTCCGGACGAAAGACAGCGACCGCACATCATCGACGGCAGCCGGCGAAAAAGAATTTTCAGGGGCAGCGGTACCAGTATTCAGGATGTGAATCAATTGCTGAAGCAATTTAAAATGATGCAAAAAATGATGAAAAATATTAACAAGATCGGCTTCAAGGGTTTGCCGATTGGTTTTTAGTGAAAAATTTGAACGTGAGGAGGTAAAAGAATTGGCAGTAAAATTACGATTGACACGACGAGGAAAAAAGAAACAGCCTTTTTATAGAATCGTCGCTATCGATTCGCGTGCTAAACGCGACGGAAAATACATTGAAAAGATCGGTCATTACAATCCTTTGACCAATCCGGCTGAAGTGCTGATTGATGAGGAAAAGGTTTTTTATTGGCTGAAAAATGGCGCCATCCCCACGGATACGGTGAAAAATTTGCTGAGCGAACACGGCATCTGGATGAAATGGTCTTTGATGAAACAGGGTGCAGATGAGAAGAAAATTGAAGAAGAAGTGAAAAAGTGGGAAGTTTTACAATTAGAACGACAAAAACGTCTGGAAGCGATTGAGGCGCAAAAGAAAAGAGACAAAGAAGAAGCGAAAGCCGCTGAAGAAGAGGAAGCGGTAGCGGCAGAAGCTGGAGAAACTGAACAAGCGGCAGAAGCTGAAGAAATTGAGCCAGCAACTGAAGTTGTTGAAACCGAACAGGCGGCGGAAGCTGAAGAAACTGAACCGACAACTGAAACTGCTGAAATTGAACAGGCGGCAGAAGCAGCAGAAACCGAGCCGACGATAGAGGTAGCTGAGGTTGAAGCTGCGGCGGAAACTGCACCTGTTGAGGAGGCGGCAGAAGAACCAGCCGCTGAAGCAGCGGAGCCGGCTGCCGAAGAAACTGCTGATAGCGAAGAGAAAAAACAAGAATCAGCTTCGGAATAAAGTAGTCTATAAAAACGTGCGCTTCTCTTTTGGATAAATTTTGATCAAATATAGATTCGGTTGTTCTTTGAACGAGTTCGCAGAAAGATAAATCAAATAATCCGATCTCTACTATTACGAGCTAATTGAGGAGGGGATATTATGTTCGCGGAATCCAATGAGACGATGGAGCCTAAAGAACAACAATCTGAGAATGCGCAGGTTGGAGACATGAAAAGGTTCATTGAAACCATCGCCAAACATCTGGTCGACAAGCCCGAAGAGGTTAGCGTCACAGAGATCGATGGTGAGCGCACGATTGTGTATGAACTGCGGGTGGGATACGGAGATTTAGGAAAAGTGATCGGCAAACGCGGTCAGACAGCCAAATCGATCCGCATTTTACTGGCGGCTGCATCAGCAAAAAGAGGGAAACGCGCTGTTCTGGAAATTCTGGAATAACCATCGAGCAATTTTTGGCAAAAACGAATGAACGACCTCGGCAAAAATTCGGGTAATTATGAAACCTCGTCCGGAATTTGTTTCCATCGGGTACGTTAGCAGGGCGCATGGCATCAAAGGAGAAGTAGCTGTTTTTCCCATTACTGATGATCCGGAACAGTTTATGCGTCCGATGGAGTTTTTCCTTTCCGATGATCAGGATTCAAGAGAAAGAATCGTCATCGAGCGAGTGCGCGCCAGAAAAGGCAGCTTCATCGTCAAAATTCGTGGCATTAACGATCGAAATGCCGCAGAAGAAATTTGCCATCGCTATTTGCAGCGGCGGCTGAGTGATGATGAAAATCTGGCTCAAGACGAATATTTTATTTTTGATCTCATCGGTTTGACCGTCAAAACGATTGACGGAGTTGATCTCGGAATCATCGCGGATGTGCTCGTTCTTCCGGCGAATGATGTTTACGTTGTGCGGAAGAATTCCCGAGAAATTTTGATCCCGGTGATCAAGTCTGTGGTCAAGCGCGTTGATCTGGAAAATGAAGTTGTTTACATTGAACCGATGGAAGGTTTGTTGTCGTAAAAGTTAATGAAAATTCATATTATTACAGCTTTCCCTGATCTGATTCGCAGCCCGTTGAGCGAGAGCATTATCAAACGGGCGCAGGAAAAAGGGCTCGTTGAAATTTTTGTACACAATTTGCGTGATTACAGCGAGAATAAGCATCATAAAGTAGATGACTATCCCTACGGCGGCGCGCCGGGAATGGTGTTGAAACCGGAGCCGATTTTCAATTGTATCGAAGCTGTCTTACGCGATTTTGAAATTGAAAAACCGAATCTTATTTTTCTCACTCCACAGGGGAAAAAATACAATCAAAAAAAAGCAGTGGAACTATCGCTCAAAGAGCATTTGATTTTTCTTTGTGGACATTACAAAGGAGTGGACGAGCGGGTCCGCGAATATTGGCAGATGGATGAAATTTCCGTCGGCGATTACGTGCTCAGCGGAGGTGAGTTGCCGGCGCTGGTGGTCGTTGATTCAGTAGTGCGGCTCATTCCGGGGGTTATCAGCGACATAAATTCCGCGACGACAGATTCTTTTTTTAAAAATCGGCTCGATTGTCCCTATTACACCAGGCCTGAGGTGTACCGGGGAATGAAGGTGCCGGAAGTTTTACGGTCAGGTCATCACGCCGAAATTAAAAAATGGCAGGAACAAAAATCGTGGGAAAGAACACTGCAGCATCGGCGGGATTTGTTGGATTCGAAAAACGATCAAGAATTTACAGATGTGAATGACGAAAAGTAATTTTGAGGAGGCAAGATAGATGGACAAGGTGAAAATGGCGGTCGCCGACCAGCTTCGGACCGACGTTCCGGATTTTGGCCCCGGAGACACGGTGGCGGTACACGCCAAAGTGGTTGAAGGCGACAAAGAACGTATTCAGGTTTTTGAGGGTGTGGTAATCAAGCGGAAAGGCAAAGATATTGACGCAACTTTTACTGTACGCAAAATCTCTCAGGGGGTTGGCGTGGAAAGAATTTTTCCGCTGCATTCGCCGCGAATTGCAAAAATTGAAAAATTACGTTCCGGTAAAGTGAGACGCGCGAAATTGTACTACCTCCGCGGTTTGCGCGGAAAAGCAGCGCGGATTGAGGAAAAGCGTTAGTTCGTTTTCCCGTAAAAATTTTATCAAAATAGAACCGTTGTCGAAGCATTTCGATTGCGGTTTTTTTTTTGAGATAAAATTTCACCACGAAGGCACCAACCTCCCCCGAAAAATTATTTCATCAAAATTTCCTTGATGATTTTTTCAAAGCGAACATGTTTGCTGCGTGCCGCGATTTTAAAAAAGTAAATTCCGCTGCTCATTTGATCCCCTGCTTCGTTTTTACCGTCCCATTGCATTGAAGTAACAACCTGCCTATTTGGGCTATCATTGAAAAAATCCGGCTTTGGACAAAAATCGCCAATTGTTAAAAAAAAGTTACTTTAATTTTATGCTTGCTTTTATTATCCTTTTATTATATCTTTATATGATTTGCTTCTTTGTTCTTACTTGAATTTCAACTTGCAAGGTAACAAAAATGAACGAACTTGGACAGCTTCGGCAAAAAATAAAAGACCTCACCAGTTTAATCGACGTCACTTCAATTATCACATCCACACTTGACCTGGATGAGCTCATGGCGCTGGTCATGGAAAAAGCGCAAGAGGTGATGCACGCTGAGGCAAGCTCGATCATGTTGCTCAACGAAGACACTGGTTTGTTGGAATGTCAAATTGCTCTGGGCAAGGTTCAGGATAAAGTAAAAAATAAAATTCAATTGAAAATAGGGCAGGGCATTGCCGGCTGGGTCGCCCAAACAGGCGAGTCGATCATCGTTCCCGACGTTTCCAGCGATAGCCGTTTTTTTTCGGAGATTGATCAAAATACTGGTTTTGAGACGCGGTCGATTCTGGCGGCGCCGCTGAAAGTGAAAAACAAAGTGATCGGCGTGGCAGAAGTGATCAATCGTCTCGATGCGCATCCGTTCACCAAAGAAAATCTGGAAATTTTTGAGACTTTTTGTCGTCAGGTGGCGCTGGCGATCGAAAACGCGCGCATGCACCATTACGTGCTGGAACAGCAGCGTTTGCGACAGCAATTGGAGTCCGCTCACCGCATTCAGCAAAGTTTTATGCCGCAGTCGTTCCCGAAGGGCGATCAGGAACGATTTTTAATTTATGGTAAAAATATTCCGGCGACTGCTGTGGGCGGCGATTTGTTCGATTTTGTGCTTTTGGACGAAGACAAGCTGGCGATTGTGATCGGCGATGTTTCCGGGAAAGGGATTCCGGCGGCGTTATTCATGGCGCGGTTGATCAGCGATTTTCGTTATTACTGTCATCTCGCAGAATCGCCGGCAAATATGATGGAATTTTTGAACAAAGCGTTGTTGAAGAGAAGCCAACGGGGCATGTTTGTTTCGCTCGTTTCCATGGTATTGGACGCGAGAGCCGGAAAACTGACCATCTCTAATGCGGGCCACTTGCCTCCGCTGTGGTGGCGGGAAAAAGAAAAGCGAATAGAACGCATTGAGAATGATTCCGGCATCCCACTGGGAATTCTGGCGAACGCAAATTACGATAATGAAGTAGTGAACTTGCGGCCGGGAGACACAATTTTGCTCTACACCGACGGCGTCATTGAAGCCCACGATGCCATGAATAAAATGTACACGCTGGACAAACTTATCGACGGGATTCGCGCTCCGATTCCGAGTCCGCAAGATTTTATCGAACGGATTATCGACGATATCAAGAAATTTCAGGGGAAAGTCAATCAGCACGATGATATTACACTGTTAGCTTTGAGGTTGCAATGACCCAACAGCAGACGAGTGAAAAAGTGGAAACGATTGAAATCCGGATTCCTGCCAAGCCGCAGTTTCTGAAAATAATTCGCGCGGCAGTGGGGAGCATCTGTGAAATTAGCGGCATTTGTCTGGATGATTTGCACAACGTGATTTTGGCGGTGGACGAGGCGTGCAGCAATATCATCAAACACACTTACGGCGGTCCCAGTGATGAGCCGATTCGGGCGACGATTTTGATTTGCCAGGGGAAGATCGAAATCCGATTGCGCGATTTTGGCAAGAAAATTGATATTAAAAAAATCAAACCGAGAAAATTGGATGAAATCAGACCAGGAGGACTGGGCGTCCATTTCATCAATGCGGTGATGGATGAAGTGGAATATGACAATCAGTTCGAACAGGGAAATCAGGTGAAATTAGTCAAATATATTGAAGAGAAATAGAAGGGGAAGTTTGTGGAACTGGAAGTTTTTGAAAAGAAGAATGTGGCAATTTTGAAAATCGCGGGAGATGTTGATCTTTATTCTTCTCCTCAGGTGCGCAAGAAAATATTAGCTTTGATGAAAAAGAAAATTGAAAATCTTCTTGTCGATCTGGACGGCGTTTCCTACATGGACAGTTCCGGCGTCGCGACGCTGGTGGAAGCGCTGCAACTCATGAACAAACGACACGGGAAACTCAAACTTTTTAATTTGAAACCGGCAATTCGGGACGTTTTTGAACTCAGCCGTCTGGACAAAGTTTTTGATATTTGCGAAGATGAAAGCCAGGCGATGACAGCCGTCAGTGAGGAGTAAATGTCAGACAGAGAAACGAAACATTTTGTTACGCAAACATTTGGCTCAATCGGACGGCAATCTTTGATGTACATGGCCCACGTGGGGCGCATGGTTAAACTGACCAGAGATGCCCTGCGTTGGATATTTGTGGCTCCTTTTCGCGGCAAAGGCGGCATCCGCTGGCAGAGCACCGTGCAGCAGATGATTTACATCGGCTACAATTCCATTCCCATCGTGGCGACAATTTGCTTTTTCGTAGGCTTGATTATGGCGATGCAGGCGGCGTATCAATTGGAACGATTTGGCGCGTCCATTTATACAGCGGATTTAGTGGGCGTTTCCATGACCCGGGAACTGGGACCTTTGCTGACGGCAATCATTGTCGCCGGGCGGAGCGGCTCAGCTATCGCCGCGGAAATCGGCACCATGAAAGTCAACGAAGAAATCGACGCGCTGCGCACCATGGGCTTTAATCCGGTCTGGTTTTTAGTGGTTCCCAGATTTTTAGCGCTGTTGATTGTGCTGCCCTGTTTGTCGCTGATGGCAGATGTGCTGGGCATTCTCGGCGGTTTTTTTCTGGCGATTGTAAATTTGCACATTTCTTTCATCCGTTATTTCAACCAGACAGCGGATGCGTTAGTAATGAAAGATTTGCTCACCGGACTGGTGAAGACTTTCTTTTTCGCGACCATTATCTCACAAGTTGGCGCCTATCAGGGTTTCATCGTCAAAGGCGGCGCCGAAGGCGTGGGAAAATCTACAACAGCGTCGGTAGTGACGTCGATTTTTCTCATTATTGTCGCTGATCTGGTAATGACGATGATTTTTTATTCAACGTTGTAGTTTTTAAAAATTATCATATTTCTGTAACGATTTTTTTGCACGAAATTATTTTAGATTAAAGGGAAGCGAATCTTTTCTGGATATTTTTAGTTTCTAATTCGATTTTGATTTGAACATCCCCCCTTGTTCCCCCCTTCAAAGGGGGGAGTCAAAGAAGTTCCCCTCTGAAGGGGAGATTAAAGGAAGTTCCCAATTGAAGGGGTGATTCAAGAAAGTCCCACTTTGAAGCGAAGATCCAAGGAAGTCCCCCTTTGAAGGGGGATTTAGGGGGATGTCAGATGACCCGATAACAAAATATTGTTAAACAGAACAATCTGACTGGTAGTTCTAATCAGCAAAAAAAAATGATACTCTTGACTAATCAGGACCATCATGACTAATTCAAAACAACCCATCATTGACATACAGGATCTGGTTACCTACTACGGATCGCGGAAGGTTTTGGATGGCATTAATTTGCAAATTTTCCCGGGCGAGACGGTGACAATTTTGGGGCGTTCCGGCTGCGGAAAAAGCACGCTGCTGCGGCACATTATTGGCCTTTCCAAACCCACGGCCGGGACAATTTGGATCAAGGGACAGGATATTACGGCACTCAGCGAAGAAGAAATGCTGCCGATTCGCCGCAAAATCGGCATGTTATTTCAAGGCGGTGCTTTATTCAATTCCATGTCTGTGGGCGACAATGTGGCGCTGCCGTTGCGCGAGCACACAGAACTGGAAGATTCGACCATCAAGATTATGACGCGGATGAAACTGGATCAAGTCGGCCTGGCTGGTTTTGAGGATTTTTTGCCGTCGCAGTTGTCCGGGGGAATGAAAAAACGCGCCGCATTGGCGCGCGCTATTGCCATGGATCCAGACATCCTCTTTTGCGACGAGCCTTCTGCCGGACTGGATCCCATTGTTGCGGTGGGTATTGACAATTTAATTTTGAAATTAAAAAAAGCGTTCCACATGACCATCGTCATCGTGACGCATGAACTGGAATCAGTGTATCTGATCGCAGATCGCGTGGCGCT
The DNA here is from genome assembly GCA_013152715.1 of Calditrichota bacterium. Classification (NCBI taxonomy): domain Bacteria; kingdom Pseudomonadati; phylum Calditrichota; species Calditrichota bacterium. The sequence continues at coordinate 29,472 of JAADFU010000075.1, read as the reverse complement.
TTTGGACGACGGAAAAATTATTGCGTTGGGCACTGTGGATGAACTGAAGAATTCTGACAATCCCAAAGTGCAGCAGTTTTTTCAGCGTATTCCCGATCCGGAAAAAATTGACAAAGACAGTTATCTCAAATCGCTCATTGGCGAGACAGATGAATAAATAAAATAATTTTTTTTTGAATGAACTTCAACTGCACGGGGAACCATGGAATACAAAGCGAATGAAGTAAAGGCCGGTTGTTTTGTCGTTTTCAGCATTCTGCTGTTGGTTTTTTTCCTGATAGTCGTTTCGGGAATGGATTTGTTGAAAAAAACAAACACCTATTTGACGCACTTCAAATACACTAGCGGTCTGGAGGTTGGCTCGCTGGTGCGTTACGGCGGAATGGAAGTCGGCAAAATCAAAGAAATGCGTATCTCACCGGAAGACGACAGCTACATAGAATTTCTCATCGAGATTAATGCAGATGTGCCGGTGAAACAAGACTCCCGAGTTTTCATCACTTCCATTGGCATCATGGGGGAATATTACATCGAAATTTCCACTGGCAGCCCTGACGCCAAACGGGCAAAGCCGGGGAGTTTGCTGAATTGCAAGGAAGTCACGCCGCTGATGATGCTCACGGAAAATGTGGACAAACTGACCAATCAATTGTCCGAGACCATCGACGGCATCAACCAGTTGCTGGGCCAGGATAATCAGCAGGAATTTCACCAAATTCTGGCGAATTTCAATCAACTGCTCGATCAAAACCAGCAGTCCGTTTCCTCGATGATGGAAAATATGAATTTGGTGCTGGCGGATTTGCACAGCATGAGCAGCAAATTGGACAAAATGGTCGGCGACAATCAGGATGAAATTTCCACTTCCATTTCTCATCTGGAAGGAACGCTGAAAGAGTCGAAAAATGCAATCAAAGAATTCCAGTCCACACTGACCATGTTCAATGGAATGCTATCGTCGCAGAATGTGAATTATCAGGATATCATGGAAAATCTGAACCGCACCACGCAGAATCTGGATGAGTTCACTAAACTGATTAAAGAAAAACCCTGGAGTTTAATTCGAAAATCTGCGCCGGCGCCGCGGGAGTTTGAAAAGTAGATTTTCAAACTGGTCTTTTTCTTTGGAAGTAAAGCGACCGCTTTTAAAAAATACTCGTTCAAAACAAGGGGGTAAAAGTCTCACGGTCTAATTAATGGTTTTTCAATGAGTTAAGGCGTCAGCATTTTAAAAAGATACGCGTCCGACAGAAATGAAATAAACATGATTGGAGAATCACAAATGAGGAAATTTTCCGTTTATTTTTTGATATTATTGACATTGACGATTTTTTGGCAGTGCGCCAGTGTGCCCGATACCCATTTTTATTTCATGGAGTTTGAAAACCAGCAAACTTCGGCAAGCGCGACGCCCAAATACGATGTTTCTCTCGAAGTGACAAAATTTACTGCCAAACCATTTTATGCCGGAGATCGCATTGTTTATCGGGAGAATTTGTACGAAGGCAAACGTTATCACTACCAGCGCTGGGCCGCTTCTCCGGCGGAATTATTCACCGATAAATTAGTCGAGCAGTTGCGCGCTGCCAATTTGTTTCAGCAAGTGATAAATGGCTACAATTATAACAAATCAGATTATCGCTTGTCCGGTGAAATCGAAGCCATCGAAGAAGTGGATGAGGGCGCACAATGGTTTGGGCGCGTGAAAGTGGCATTTGCCCTTTCGGATGCGAACAGAAAGTTGCTCTGGCAAAAAACTTTCGACAAAAAAACGGTGGTGAACAAAAAAGCGCCGCTGGAAATCGTCAAAAGCATTAATGCCAGCGCGCAGGCTTGTGTGTATGAATTAATCAAAGAACTGGATCAGTTTTTTAGCCAAAAATAATTAAACTCAGTGAATGAAAGACAAATTCCGACAAAATTATTTTATCTTCTTTCTCATTTTCGTTGTTCTGTTCTCATTTTGCGGCAAAAAAAACGACTCCGGCATTTTGGCGCGCGTGGGCGACGAGACCATTGGTAGCGAAGATTTTATTCTAAATTTCGAGCTACAGGCAAAGCCCGGCGCGCGACCCAGAACGTACGATGATAGAAAAAGATTTTTGCAGCGCATGATTGAGAATCGGCTGCTGGCGCTGTACGGTCTGGAGAATGGCTACGCCAGCGATCCGCGAATTTCCCACCAATTGAAAGCCATTGAAAAAGATGCGCTCATCAAAGAACTCTACCGACAAAAAGTCGCGGATCAAGTGATGATTTCCGAATCTGAATTGCGCGATGGTTACCTCAAATCGAAAACAAAAATCCGCGCCCGGCATTTATTTGTGAAAACAAAGCAGCAGGCGGATTCGCTGTTGTCTCTGCTGAAAAAAGGCTATTCGTTTCAGCAGCTCAGTCACAATCTTTTCCGCGATACGACGCTGGCGAAAAATGGCGGCGATCTGGGCTATTTTTCTTTCGGCGACATGGACGAAAATTTTGAGAACGCAGCGTACAGACTGCGCGTGGGCGAGATTTCCCAGCCAGTGAAAACCCGCTGGGGCTTTCACATCATTAAAGTCGAAGACAAAGTGGTCTCGCCAATTTTACCGGAGAGTGAATTTCAAGCACAAAAACATCGCATCGCGCGCGTCATTCGCGAACGGAAAGAAACGGCGTTGGCGAACGAATATGTCAAAAATCTGATGAAAGACAAACATGTCATTGTCAAAGCCGATGCGGTGAATTTTCTCGTGCGGGCGGCGCGAAAAATCAAAAAACGGACTGACGCACTGCTGCCGAACAAATTTCCCGTATTGACGGACGAAGAAATTCAGTCGGTGCAGAAAGACGTGGAAAATCATTTGCACGACACGGTTGTCGAATTTGCCGGCGGCAGTTGGGACGTGGAAACTTTTTTTCAAAAAATAGCAGAATCGCTGCCGCAGGACAGGCCTGATCTGACTTCCCATCTGGACATCGCTGAAAAATTGGCGGTAATGGTGCGCAATGAATTTTTACTGAAAGAGGCGCTGGCTGCCGAGGTGGATCAAATTCCCGAAGTCCGACGACAAATTCGCAAGCAAAAAAACCGCTTGATTGCCAAACTTGTCAGAGCGGACATTGTGGACAATATTCAGCCTTCGCCGCAGGATTTTCAAAATTATTACCAATCCCATCGGGAAAAATATTCTTCGCCGGAAAAGCTTCACTTGCGCGAAATAGCGGTCTCGGATTCGGCATTGGCGCAGCGAATCTACGCGAAAATCTTAACCGGTGAAGATTTTGCCGCGCTGGCAAAAAAGTACTCGCTGCGCAAAAATACGGCGGAAAAAGGAGGAGACCTGGGACTTTGGGCGGCGCCGGATCATCCGCAAATTGCGGCGCGAGTAGGTAATTTGCAATTGGGACAGGTTACGGCGCCATTTTTCCTGAACGAGAATTATTTTTTACTGCAACTCATCGAACGAATTCCGCCGCAGCCGCTGTCATTCTCCGATGTGGAAGATTTGGTGAAAACCGACACCAAGAACGAGTTGATGCGAAAAGCCATTGCAAAAATTTGTGCGGAGACAGAGAAAAAATACCCGGTGAAAATTTTTGAGAATGAATTGAGAAAGTTCGGCAAACAGGAAGACGGCAATGTCGTGGAAATGATCAGGGTGGGAAGTTGACAAAGATGTGGCTGCAATCTTGTCGTGCGAATGATCGGTTAAAGCTAAATTTAAAACGCTAATTTCCTGATTTTACAAAGCGAACGCCTAAAATTCAAATCGGTAACGGAATCAAGTTGTCAAACTTTTATTATTTTTTCTCAATTCTCGACACAAAAATTTTCAACTGGTCGTTCACGGTTGTAATCTATTTTTATTTTCAAGTTAATGAAAAACCAAAGCGCGAAGTCGCGGCAGTGACGCGGAACATCCGCGTTTTGAAAATAAGTAAGTGGTCCTTTGGGGAATAAAAATGGCGCCGAAAATTCTCATTGCTGACAAAGATGCTAAAGCTTTGCTGGCGACAGCCGGCATGGTCAAATCCGGTGGGTTCGAGGTGCTCACAGCGAAGAGTGGACGAAAATGTTTGGAACTCGCCAAAGAAAATCAGCCTTATTTAATCTTACTGGACATGAATCTCTCCGATCTTGATCCGCTGGAAATTTGTCAGCGAATTAAAGCAGATGCCAGATTGGCAGGCAGTTTGGTAGTGCTGGTTGCTGACAAAAGAATTTCAGCAAAAAAACAAGCGCAGGGGCTATCGCGCGGCGCTGACGGCTACGCAGTGCGTCCTTTTGAGAAAAAAACATTTTTAACACAACTGGAAGCAATGCTTCAGTTGCAGAAGGTGAGAAAATCTCTCAAAAAAGGCAGCGATTGGCAACAGTCAAAATTGGAAGGGATCAGCGAAGCGGTCATTGTGGCGAAGAAGAGCGGCGAAATTGTTTTTTTTAATGCGGCGGCAGAAAAAGTGACCGGCTGGAAAAGAGAGGAGGCGCTGCGTCTAAATTACGCGAAAGTGTTCCGGGTCATTGATGAGAAGACAGGAGAATCAGCGCCGGAGCCGGTTTCTCGCGCTTTAACAGAAGGCGTCATCGTCAGCCTCGTGCAAAGCCCAATGCTCATTCGCAAAGACGGGACAAAAATCCCCATTTCAGCCAGCGCAGCGCCTTGCACAAAAAAACACGATAGGTGTGTGTTTGTTTTTCAGGACATCAGTGAAAAAATAAAGCGCGAACATGATTTAAATCGAGCGATTCATGATTGGGAGAGCATTTTTCACGCCATTGGTCATCCCACCATTATTCTGGAACCGGACCACAGAGTAAGCGCTGTGAACAATGCCGCTCTTCGTGCGACAGGTATGTCAACGGAAGAGATTATCGGAAAATATTGTTTTGAAATTTTTCATGAAAATGCGGCTGAACCGCCTGAAGGCTGTCCCCTGGAAAAATTGCTAAAATCGGGCAGAATGGAAGCCGTGGAAATGGAAATGGAAGCGCTCGATGCCTGGTTCATGGTTTCTTGCACGCCAGTGTTCGACAGCCAGGGACGATTGGATAAAATTATTCATATTGCCACTGACATCACAGATCGCAAAAAAACGGAACAGGCCTTGAACGAAAGCGAGAAAAAATTCCGCCTGCTTTTCAGCGCTGCGAATGAGGGCATTTTAATCCTGAATATGGCTGGCATAATTCAGGATGTTAATCAAAAATTTTTGCAGATGATCGGATTTTCTGAAAAGGAGATTCTGCATAAGCATCTTTTTCATCTGGCGCGGTTGGTTAAAATTGAAAGACCAAGATTAGCAACCGAAGTGAGAAAATTCTTTCAGGGAGAAAGTCGGCGTACTGAATGGAGCATCAGAAGACAGGATGGCACGAAAATTTTTATCTCGCTGCTTCCTTCGTTTATCACGGCAGGCGATGAAAAAATTGGCGTTTCCGTTGTCATTGAAGATATTACAGATCGCATTTTGACAAGAAAAGCATTAGAGCAGTCTGAACTGAGCTACCGCAGTATCTTTAATAATGCTTCCGATGCCATTTATGTTCAAGATGAGCAGGGAAGATTCCTTGACGTGAACGATGGCGCTGAAAAAATGTATGGCTATCCGCGGGAATATTTTATCGGTAAAACGCCGGAATTTCTGTCTGCGCCGGGGAAAAACGATCTGGCAAAGATTGCCGGTTTTGTCGAGAAAGCGTTTCAAGGCGAGCCGCAGCAGTTTGAGTTTTGGGGCCTTGATAAAAATGGACGGGTTTTTCCGAAGATTGTTCGCTTGAATAAGGGAAACTATTTTGGCAGAGATGTGGTGGTGGCATTTGCGATTGATATTTCCGCAAGGAAACAAGCAGAAGAAAAATTGCGTCAGGCTTCTTTCCAATGGCGTTCTACTTTTGATTCCATGAACGATGCCATCGCTCTGTTGGCTCTGGATGAGAAAATCATTCGCTGCAATAAATCCCTGGCAAAACTCGCCGGCAGAACGTTCACTGATATTATTGGCAAATCAGTCGCTGAAACAATTTTTTCAATTGATCAAACAGCTAAAGATTGCCCTTTGAAAAAAGCGAAAAAATCGAAGCAAAGAGAAACGAAACAGATTACTTTCGGGGACCGCTGGTACGAAATTATTGTTGATCCGGTAAAAGACGATGAAGGAAAGCTGATTGGTTTTGTTTACATTTTGAAAGACATCACTGAACAACGTTTGATTGGACAACAGTTGCGGGAAAATGAGAATAAATTTCGGCTGCTTTTTGAAGAAGCGAATGACGCTATTTTTCTGATGAAAGACAATGTTTTCGTTGATTGCAACCGCAAAACCCTGGAAATTTTTGGCTGCACACGCGAGCAGATTATTGGCAAAACGCCTTCTGATTTCTCCCCGCCGGAACAAGCAGACGGAAGAAACTCAAAAGAAGCAGCATTAGAAAAGATAAACCTGGCGCTGAAAGGCAAATCGCCTTCTTTTGAATGGCTCCATTGTAGATGCGACAAGACTGTTTTCAATGCCGAAGTTACTCTTGCCTTGATCGAATTGAAAGGAAAGAAACACATTCAGGCGATCGTGCGAGATGTTACGGAAAGAAAAGCCGCTGAAAAGGCGCTCAAAGAGAGCGAGGAAAAATATCGTCACTTGATTCAGGGCTCCAACGATGCCATTTATTTGCTGCACGACCGAAAGTTTGAAGTGATTAACGACAAATTTACTGAGATGTTCGGCGTGGCTCTGGAAGATGCGAATAGCCCTGACTTTGATTTTATGGATCTGGTGGCTCCCGAGAGCCGGCCCGTTGTGGAAGAAAGAATGAAGCGCTTTGTCGCAGGCGAACCACTTAGCCCCAAATATGAATTTACTGCCATTGCAAAAAATGGAGAAAAAATTGACCTGGAAGCTTCTGTCTCGTACATCAAGTACAAAGAAGGCGTTGCCACTCAGGGAATTCTGCGCGACATTACCGAACGTAAGCGTGCCGTGAAAGCGCTAATGGAAAGCGAAGAAAAATACCGCAAACTGGTAGAAGATTTGCCGGACGCAATTGTTATTCATTGTGAAGGCAAAATTGTTTTTGCCAATAAAGCAAGCGTTGACCTAATAGGTGCATCCACAATTGGTGAGTTGATTGGAAAGCCTGCAATTGAGTTTGTTCACCCTGATTTCCGCAGAGATGTTGTTAAGAGAATAGCTGAAGCGATGCAAACCGGAAAGGCTTTTCCTGTAATGGATGAGAAATTTTTGAGATTAGACGGTTCGGTGATCGATGTCGAAGTCAGAGGTTTTCCCGTTACTTTTGAAAATAAGCCTGCGATTCAGGTCCTTATCCGTGACATCACCGATAAAAAACGCGCGGAAGAACAAATCAAAAAAGACTTACGAGAAAAAGAGACATTGATTAAAGAAATCCACCATCGCGTGAAAAATAATCTCATGGTCGTCACCAGCCTGCTCGGCTTGCAGTCGCGCCGCATTTCTGACAAAGAAGCGATTGAGGCGTTCAAGGACAGCATTAATCGCGTCTATTCCATGGCAATGGTGCACCAGAAACTTTATCAGTCGAAAAGTCTTTCCGAGGTGGATTTCAAAGAATTTATCAGCACCATCGCGCGGCATGTCTATTTCAATTACGACATCAGCCGCCGTGTGAAACTGGAAATGGATCTGGAGCCGATTTTTCTGAACATTGAAAAGGCGGTGCCGCTGGGATTGCTGCTCAATGAGTTAATTACCAACGCCATGAAATATGCTTTTCCCGATGATCGGCGAGGAAAGATTTTTATTGCTTTCAAAGAAATCAAGGAAGGTCATTGTGAACTGACAGTCATGGACGACGGCGTTGGTCTGGCGCCGGAAATAGATTTTCAAACGAGCGATTCGCTGGGCATGGCATTAATCCGTCAACTGGCAGATCAGATCGAAGGCAAAATCAGGTTGTTGGACAAAAAGGGGACAGGTTTTCTTGTACGATTTGTGCTGTAGCTACAAATCGCCTGCAAAAGAGAATTTTTTTGCTGAAGCCAATGATTTTAAGACACGTTTATTTTCTATCCTATGAATTACTAAATTGCACTTGGAAAGTCGTACCGTTTTCACGGAAAATTGATAATTTTCCTTCAAGTTGATTGGCAAGCATAGTAACTAACTGTAATCCCATTGAATTTAATTCGGAAAGGTCAAAATTTTCCGGGAGGGATTTTCCGGAATTATGTACTGCCAGTAAGATTTCTCCCGTTTCACTTTGTTTTTTGAATTTTATTTGAATTTCTCCTTCGTCATTTGCATTTCTCCCATATTTGAAGGCATTTGTGAAAAGCTCGTTCAAAATGAGCCCGCAGTAAGTGGCACATTTGGAATTCACTTCGATGGGATCAATATCGGTGGAAACTTTTATTTTTTTGAAATCAATCTCAAAAAAATTATTCAAATTATCAATGACATTTTGCAAATATTTTTTCATGTCAACAAGTTCGACAGCGTTAGATCGGTAAAAAAACTCGTGCAATTTGGCAATTGTCTGTATTTGACTTTGGCTTTCATTGAATATCTTTTTTGTATTAGGATCAGAAATTCGCCTTGATTGAATGCTGAGTAGCGCGGAGACAATGGCCAAATTGTTTTTTACACGATGATGCATTTCCCGCATGAGTGTTTCTTTTTGTTTTAACGTGCGTCTTAAATCGGTTTCTATATTATCTCTTTTGATTCCGCTTTTTTTAAGCTGATTCGTTCCAAATATGATCCCACCGATACCAATAAGCCACAAAATTGCATACTCGCCAACCATTTGGAAAACTTGTTTCCGAGCAATGGCTTTTAGTGGATCGGTCGAAATGGCGATGCTAATACCGCCGCGTATATCGCCCACTTTATAACCTTGTGCAGCGTGACACTGTAGACAAGCTTGTTCTGTTTTCAGTGGACGCATTAGCCGAACATACTCGCCATCTCCAATTTTTTCTGTTGAAAACACTTCATCTTTACCCATTTCAAATTTTTTCAGTGCCTCTGTTTCCCAGGCATCAGCTTTGTTTGCCGGACGAATTGGTTTTAGGCTGGTTATGTGTGATATAATGCCAAAATGTTTTCTGGCAAGTTCGTGTACTTGACGCGTCATGTAAGCCGGATTTATTAGCGTCAAATGTCGTCCATCGGGCGTAACAATATCACGTTCCTTGATGTTTTTCAGATAGGGGTTCGGTGGGGTCATTTTGTTCACGGGCGCATAGACTCCCCCATTCTGTGCATTCCAGAGTCGATAAGCGATGTCGCGCTGAAAAGATCCGCGCGCTTCATTGCGAGCCATTTCGTAAATCGACTGATGAATTTGAATCATGTTCGCTATGATGAGCAATACAATGGTTAACAGCCAGAAAAAACAAAGAAACCATCGATACTTGTTTAATTCCTTGAAGGAAGTTCGCCGCTTTGACATTTTTTTCCTTTTTTGAAATGGGCGAAAAATTGGGACGACTTAAGGATAGAGAAGCAAAAATTCCAATTTCTCTCTCTATTATAAAAGATAATTTTGAAAAAGTCAATACAAAAGTAGTTCATTTTGAAAATTGTTTGTCCATTTTTATTGTCAAATCGAAATTGCAAAAATGAATAAATTGCTATTTAATGACTGTAGCAGACAAACAACAATAATCATGCCGCCTGCAAATTTTAAAATGGCTCATTGGATGCGTAAATAGAAAATAGCAATTATCCTTAAAAATAATAGGAAGAATTTTTTACCAGCAACGAATTTCTCCCTTGACTTTCTGCAAAAAATTTGTCTTATTAGAATAACCTGTTTGCTGAAGCAATTTTGATTAATTTAACTTTGAAGCAAAAGTGTACTCCACCTTCGAGGTGGCGCACACTTAAAAAACGGAGCGTCTCAATGAAAAAGAACTTCAAAATCTGGCGGGATAAAAATGGCATTCCGCACGTGGAAGCTGAAAATGAAAACGACATGTATCGAGGACAGGGTTACGTCCACGCAACTGATCGCGGCATGCAGCTATTGCTGATGCGGATTTTGGGACAGGGGCGCGTGTCTGAATTGCTCGATTCCAGCGAGGATTCCCTGAAAATAGACATCTTTTTCCGCAAAATGAACTGGGCGAACAACACAGCGCAGGAAATCGAAAAGTTAGACGACCGCATCAGGCAGTACGTAATTTCCTACTGCGACGGCGTCAATGCCGGTTTTGCTGAACGGGTTCCGTGGGAATTTAAATTGTTGGGCTACAAACCGGAAAAGTGGCAGCCGGAAGATTCTGTGCTGATTTCCCGCATGATCGGCTATTTGTCGCTGGCGCAATCACAGGCGGAAATGGAGAGGTTGTTCGTGGAAATGGTGCAGGCAGCAATTCCCGAAGAAAAACTCAATGAACTTTTTCCGGGAATTTTGGGCGGGCTGGACACGGAATTGCTCAAGAAAGTGACTTTGCCCGAACGAGTTGTCCCGCCAAATTTGCTCTGGGGAATTGGCGCGCCGCGGATGATGGCGTCGAACAATTGGGTGATTTCCGGGGAAAAAACTCGTTCAGGAAAACCTCTTGCGGCGAACGATCCCCATCTCGAAGTCAATCGCCTGCCCAATGTGTGGAGCGAAATTGTGCTCAAATCCGGCGACCGCTACATCATGGGCGGCGCGATGCCCGGTTTTCCGGGAGTTTTGGTCGGCAGAAATCCCGACCTTACCTGGGGCGTTACCTACACTTTCGCTGATGCGGTGGATTCCTGGGTCGAAAAATGCAAAGACGGCGAATATTTTCGCGAAGAAAAAAATCAGTGGCTGAAATTCCGGCAACGGAAAGAAATCATCAAAAGAAAAAAGAAAGAACCGCAGGAAATCATCTTTTTTGAAAATGAGCTCGGCACACTGGACGGCGATCCGTTTCAGGAGGGATTTTATTTGACGATCAAATGGGCGGCTGCAGATTCCGGGGCACTGGCGATTTCGGGCGTTCTCCGTATGTGGGACGCTAAAACGGTGGATGATGGAATGGCGACATTGGGACCTCTGGAAAGTAGCTGGAATTTTCTTTTCGCGGACGCACATGGTGAAATCGGCTATCAAATGACCGGAAGAATTCCCAAACGAAGAAAAGGAGTGAGTGGATTTGTGCCTTTGCCAGCGTGGAAGAAGGAAAATGCGTGGCAAGGTTTTTATTCTGCTGAAGAATTGCCGCGCGCGAAAAATTCCAGCGAAGGCTTTTTGGTGACGGCAAATAACAATTTAAATGAATTTGGCAAAGCGAAACCAATCAATATGCCCATGGGCGCCTACCGGGCAGATCGAATCAAAAGTTTGCTTGAAAAAAGTGACAATTTCTCCATTGAAGATGTTTTTCGTATGCACTACGATGTTTACTCGCTGCAAGCGGAATATTTCATGAAAATTTTAAAGCCGTTGTTGCCGGACACGGCGCAGGGGAAAATTCTGCGAGAGTGGGATTTGCAATATTCAGCCGATTCCGAGGGGGCGTATTTGTTTGAAAAATTTTATGCTGAACTATATCGCGAGGTTTTCGGCAAAGGAGGAATTGGTGAGCAGGTTGTGGATCATCTGAAAGGGGAGACAGGAATTTTTGTTGATTTTTACGAGAATTTTGACCGGGTTTTACTCTCGGAAAATTCGGCGTGGTTTGAAGGGAGAAGTAGGGAAGAAATTTTTCGCGCGGCAGCGGAACGGGCGCTCAAGACAAAACCGAAGAAATGGAAATCCGTACAAGAATTCACGCTGACAAATATTCTGTTCGGCGGAAAATTGCCGCGTTTTCTCGGCTTTGATCGCGGCCCTGTGGTGAGTATCGGCGGACGCGCCACGATTCACCAGGGGCAGATTTACCGCAGCGCTGGCAGGGACACGACCTTTTTGCCGTCGTTCCGTTTTGTCACCGATTTTGCCGCCGACGAAATTTTCACCAATCTCATCGGCGGTCCTTCTGACCGGCGATTTTCCAAATGGTATTGCTCAGATTTGAAAAATTGGCTTTCCGGGAAATACAAACGAGTTACGCCGGATTCAGGACCGCGAGGTGCGGATTTTATTTGAGAAATGAAAAATCGTAATGAGAAATGAGAACTTTTCCTTTTCTTTTGTTTTCAAAAAATACTTGATTTCGTAAAAATAATTTGTTAGCTTCTCTATAGCAAGCAAAATGATGTGCCAGAAATTGGGTGTACTAATTTTTCGATTAAATACAAATTTGATGATGTTGAAATGAAAAATCTTCCATTTTCAAAAATTGAACAGAAACTAAAAAAATATTTTGCCGGCAAAGATTACATTGCTTTTGCTTACCTTTTTGGTTCCATGGCGAGAGGGAAATTTACGCCATTGAGCGACATCGATATTGCAGTCTATATCGATCAGACGAAAATAGCGGAAGATTTGTTCAGGTTGAGGCTCAAAGAATTAGCTGCGTTGATGAATCTGTTGGGCGCGGAGCAGATCGATCTTGTCTTTTTGAATGAAACGCCGCTTGATCTCAATTATCGCGTCATTCGCGACGGGAAGTTAATTTTTGAACGAGACAAAAAAGCAAGGGCACATTTCTGGGAAATTACGGTTCGCGATTATCTGGATTGGAAGCCTTTTATCGAGAAAAGGAACCAAATCATCAGAGAAAAAATGAAAAAAGGAGATTATTTTAGCTCGTCATGAGGTATTTTCTGAAAATTGGATTAAAAGAATGGCACACGGAAACACGCGGATCAGGCGGATTTTCGCGGATATTAAATAAGTTGACTTGGCACAGATTACATGATAAAAGTTTTCCTGCCATCGAAAAAACATTTCCCCATCAAACTGATCTCTCCCAATTTTTCCCCTCCGTCAAATTTTTTTCAAAAATGTAAAAAAATCCTTGACATCTTTGTAAAAATTTTTATATTATAGACATCTTTGGAACCGCTTCCATAAAATGGGAATAAATTTTGATGAGAGTTACTATTTACGATGTTGCCAGAAAAGCCGGCGTGGGTATTGGTACTGTTTCCCGGGTGATCAACGACAGCCCTCAGATTTCGCCGAAGACCAGAGAAAAAGTGCTGCGGGTGATTAAGGAGTTAAAATATCAGCCGTCGGTCATGGCTCAGGGATTGGCACGCAGAAGGACGAACACCATAGCCTGTATTGTACCGTTTTTTACAGGCTATTTTTATTTTGAAATGCTGAATGGCGTGCAGCAGGCGCTCAGTCAGTACGGCTATGATTTGATTTTGTACAGTGTGGATCAAATTGAAAGAAAAGATCAATTTCTGAAAAAAGCGCTGCGCGAACGTCGCGTGGATGGCGTGCTGCTTTCGTCGATGGCAATCAACGATTCTCTGGCGGAAAAGTTTGTCCAGTCTAAATTGCCAATAATCCTTGTTGATGCTTACCATCCGCTGCTGGATTCCATTTGTGTAGAAAATAAAGAAGGTGCTTTTCAGGCAACTGAGCATCTAATAAAGTTAGGTCACAAAAAAATTGGTATGATCAATGGCAATTTGCGCAGCAATCCGGCAAAAACACGGCTCGAAGGTTTCATGCAGGCGCTTGGCGATAATAATTTGATTCCCGATAAAAGAGCGATTTTTCATGTGAATGACGATGCCGATCCTGAAATCTATCACAACGATGGTTTTAATAAGCAGGCAGGAATAGAAGGAGTGCGGCAGATTCTTTCTTTGGCCGAGGACAGACCGACGGCGATTTTTGCCGCTTCTGACATTCAGGCGGCTGGCGCAATGCAAGAGGTAAAACGTAATCGTTTGAGAATCCCCAAAGATATTGCAATCATCGGATTTGATGGAATCGAATTATCAGAATATCTTGGATTGACGACGATGAAACAGCCCATGCGTGAAATGGGGGAAATTGCTGTCGATCATCTCATCGGAAAAATCAACAACGGCGTGGAGCATAAAGGTGTGTTCCATAAATTGCTCCATCCCAAACTTATCATTCGAGATACTTGCGGTACAAGGCCGGAATTGAAACAAGCCGGTTAATTAGTGATTGTCCTTAAAAAAATATAAAATTTTCTTCGAAAGGGACAGGTCATGAAAATTGCAGGAAAGTTCTTTTTTATCGTTTGTTTTTTGTTTTTCACAACTGCGGCGATGGCGGGAATTACCGGGAAGATTACCGGCTATGTGAAAGATGCCGAGACCGGCGATCCGCTGCCTGGTGCCAATATTATTATGGAAGGCACGACAATGGGCGCGGCGAGCGATCTGGAAGGCTATTTTGTCATCATCAACATTCCTCCCGGGACGTACACTTTAAAGGCGAGTATGATCGGTTATCAGGCGCAGCGAATGGAAAAAGTGCGCGTGTCTATTGATTTGACGACGACAGTGAATTTTAGCCTTCGTACTCAAGTTGTGGATTTAGGGGGCGAGGTGACTGTGGTCGCTGAACGCGAAATTGTTCAGAAAGACATGACGTCATCCCTTTCCGCTGTAAGCGCTGACGAAATCAAAGGTCTGCCGGTACAGGAGATGGGCGATGTGCTGGAGTTGCAAGCCGGTCTGGTGAAAGACCCTGTGGGCGGACTCCACGTGCGTGGCGGTCGTTCCGGAGAAGTGGCATATTGGATCGACGGCATCGCTGCCACGGACGTTTATTCGGGAAATTTGGGCGTGCAAGTGGAAAATGCGTCCATTCAGGAATTGCAGGTCGTGAGCGGAACTTTTAATGCGGAATACGGTCAGGCAATGTCCGGTATCGTGAATATCGTTACCAAAGAAGGCGGCAAGGATTATCACGGTGAAATCCGGTATTACATGGGCGATTATGTGACCGACAGAACGAATATTTTCGACCATCTGGATTACATCAACCCATTGTCCGTTGCTAATTTGCAGGGGAATTTGAGCGGCCCGATTCCTTTTCTGAAATCAAAATTACATTTTTTCTCCATGATACGCTATTTTAAAAATGAAGGTTGGTTTTACGGCAGGAAACGATATCTCCCCACAGGCTATCGCTCTACTGACGAGTGGGTTTCTCTCAATCCATTTCGAAAAATTTCTTCTCAAATTAAAGTGAGTTACAACTTGACGTCAATGATGAAATTGACTTATGGCTTGTTCTGGAACGATAACAAATTTCGCAATTACGACCATTCGTTCAAATACAATCCCGAAGGCGACTACGAGCGATTTGAGACGGGCAGAACTCACATCGTCAGTCTCAATCACGTACTTTCACCGAGAACATTTTACGAACTAAAATTTACAGATTTTTACACTGACTACCAGCAATACGTTTTCAAAAATCCCTATCAAACCGTGCGTTACATTCCCAACCCGGCGGATACGAGCGGAAATACGTTTATCATCGATCCCAATAGCCCGCTCGGCTACGTGCATCCTGATTCTCTGCGCGATCCGGTTTCTTACAGCTTCAAACGCGCCGGCACGAAAATGGATCATTTTTTTCGCAGCACCGGCTATCGTATTGTGAAATTTGATCTGGTGAATCAATGGAATAAAGCGCACCAATTCAAAGCAGGGATAGAATTGCGGCGGCATGAGCTAAATCTGGAATGGTTCAATATCCAGCCGAAGCGTAAAGGAAATACGGAAATTGTACCTTTTCAGCCCTATGTTCCGGATGTAACGACGCCCTACCACGATAAATACACGCATCGCCCGCTGGAGTTTGCCGCGTATTTGCAGGATAAAATTGAACTCAAAGATATGATCGTGAACATTGGGGTTCGGTTTGACTATTTCGAGCCCGATGGCGTTGTTCTGGCTGATCCCAAAGATCCGAACATTTTTCAGCCGCAGCTTGCTGCGCACAAATATTATGATCCGGATCTGCCCGAGCCGCAACTTGACGATGCGTCTAATATTATTCCCCTCGCAGAACGGAGAAAATTTTGGTACAAAGACGCAACAGCAAAATACAAGGTCAGTCCGCGTCTGGGCATCGCTTATCCGATCACGTCGCGCGGCGTGATTCATTTTTCCTACGGTCATTTTTTCCAGATTCCGCTTTTTAATTATCTTTATTCCAGCCCCGATTTTAAAGTCACCGAAGCCGAGGGGTCGCGCATCATCGGAAACGCGGATTTGCGGCCGCAGAAGACCGTCATGTACGAAATTGGCTTGCAGCAGCAAATCGCTGATGACGTGGGAATTGATGTGACCATGTTTTACCGTGACGTGCGCGATTGGGTGGGAACCAGCCCGCTCATCGACACCTACGGCAGCGTCAAATATTCCCGTTTTGAAAATAAAGATTATTCCAACGTGCGCGGTTTCACGCTGTCGTTGAATAAGCGCTATTCTCATTATTTTTCCGCCAGCGTTGATTACTCATTTATGATTGCCGATGGCAGTCATTCCAATCCGGCGGATGCCTATTTTGCTGAAAATGCTCAGCGCGAGCCGCAGCGGCAGTTGATTCCCATGAGTTGGGATCGCCGGCACACACTGAACGGCTCTCTCGGCGTCGGCACGCAAAAATGGCGCGTTTCATTTCTCGGCAGATTTTGGAGCGGCATGCCTTACACGCCTCGTTTCCCCAAGGGCACTGTCACTGGCGGCGGCGTTTACAATGCGCTGCGCGATAATAGCGATCGTCTGCCCAATCAATATTCGTTTGATATGTATTTTAATTATGCCATTAAAATTTCCAATTTCAATGCCAATATTTTTGTCAATATTTACAATATTTTCGATACGCCCAATGCGACCTGGGTCTGGACAGACACCGGCTCGCCGGATTACACCCTGGACGCGCTGGGGATTTCAGGAGATCCGAAACGAGTGGGCTCTCTGGAAGAATTTTTCACACATCCCGAATGGTACACAGAGCCGAGACAGGTGCAACTCGGTTTGGCTTTTAATTTTTAATGAAAATAGAGGTAACGTATGCGATATGTGAAACGTTTTCTCACTGGCTTAATGGCGATCTGGGCATTCACGCCTTACCTCGCTTTTGCTCAAATTACTCCACACGGCGATCCTGGCGAAGTTCGCAGCGGACTTCATTCCGGGAATCAAATAAAAACAACTTTTTACAATACCGGATTTTTTGGCAGGAAAGTGGACAATCCCAACGACTTCGGCGGCGAGTGGCCTAAAAATTCGGGACACATTTACGTGGGTGATGCCTGTACAATCGTGGGCACGATCATCGATTCGCTCGGCGCAAACGGGCAGCCAATCGTAATCACGCCGGACGGTCCGCTGAAAGGAACCGGCAGCGCCAGACGCGGCGAGATTGGTCCCAACGGCGAGTGGTTCACCTGGATGCCGCTGCCTGGCTACGCCAATCCCGACAGCAATGACGTCGCCATGACCGACCTCAACGCCAGTCCGCAATATCGAGCGACCTGGCCTGCTTTTTGGCCTGACAAAATGGGCGATATGGTTGATCCCGGCTGGCGAAATGACGCCGAAGACGGCGATCCCAATGTGGCTGCTTGGAATGGCTATTTCGGAAAAAATGTGTTCAACGCGGATCAGGAGAGCTTTTACGTGATGGACGATTATCAGGACGCTGAATATCCGTTTTATCCCGACAGCACAGATACGACTCGTCGCGGTCTGGGGCTGAGAGCGACCGTGCGCGGATTTCAGTGGTCGAATGCATTGGTTGAAGATGCGCTTTTCTGGCTGTTTGACATTACAAATATCGGAACAACGAATTACACGAAAATGATTTTCGGCATGATGATCGGAAATATGCTCGGAAACACGCGTACCATGCAGGGCGATTTTAACGATGATTCTGCGGAATATGATTTGTTGGAAGATTTGGCAATCAGCTATGACTACGACGGAATTGGCAGTGGTGGTTGGGGACCCGTCGGCGTTCTTGGTTACGCATTTCTGGAAAGCCCGGGCAATCCCTACGATGGAATTGACAACGATGGCGACGGTTTGGCCTTTGCCGGTCCCACAATCTCCGAGGACATGTTTGCCCCGAGAAGTTATCAGGTCGGCGAACAGATCGTTTTGATTGATTATGAAACTTACGAACGAACTGTAACAACGATGCCGGCGGACGGTATTACTTATCGCCATAACGGAAAAACGTACACTGTTTTGCCGAATCAAACTGTTCGCGAAATTCCCGATGACAATATCGACAATAATTTGAACGGCATCATCGATGAAAATAACGGTGCAGTCATTGGCACGCCCCCGGACACAACGCATGTCTATTTGTACATTGGCCTGCCGTACAAAGACTACATTCTGGGCGCCGGTCTATCCAATCCGTTGATTGACGAACGCCGCGATGACGGCATCGACAACGACGGTGATTGGGACCCGCTGGCTGACGATGTTGGCCTGGACGGAAAAGCCAATACCGGCGATCCCGGCGAAGGAGACGGCGTTCCCACCAGCGGCAGGGGCACGGATCTTCCCGGAGAACCACACATCGACAAAACTGACATTGATGAGTCTGACATGATTGGCTTGACTTCTCTCTACATTTTTTATCCGTTCGATGCCATTCCGCTTTACGATGATAACAAAATCTGGAAATACATGCAGCCCGGCTATTTGAAGGCGGAAGTTATTGAAAATAAAGATGCCGATTTTCAATTTGGCTCTGGCTATTTCCCGCTGAAAGTCGGACAGACGGAACGATTTTCCATTGCCATGATTTTCGGTGATGGCCCGCGACACGACAAAAACAGCGATATTTATCGCAACAAAGAGTGGGTGAGCAAGGCGTATAATGAAAATTACAATTTCGCCAAAGCGCCCTACGCGCCGACTCTGACGGCTGTTCCCGGAGACGGAAAAGTGACGTTGTACTGGGATTCTATTGCTGAAGAGTCAGAAGATCCGATCACCGGAAAAGATTTTGAAGGCTATCGCATTTATCGTTCCACCGATACTCAGTTCAAAGATATGACGCAAATTACCGACGCTTTTGGCTCGGAAACTTTCATGGAGCCGATTGCGCAATTTGATTTAGTGAATGAATATCAGGGATTCACTTACACGCACAGAAATCCGGACAATTCCACGACTGACTATCAGGTGGTGCCGGTGAAAGGCGTGCAATTTTACCTGGGAAACAATTCCGGGCTCAAGCACAGCTTTGTGGACACGGATGTGAAGAATGGCTACACTTATTATTACGCCATTACTGCTTACGACCACGGCGATCCGAGTCCTGACAAGCAGATTCCTCCCACTGAATCTGCCATTCAGATTTCCATCGATGCGTCCGGGAATATTTCCAAAGGCAGGAATGTCGCCATTGTGCAGCCCGAATCGCCGTCGGCAGGATTTGTTGCGGCGGATATTGACACGATTGCGGCAGTGTCTGCGCTGAAACCTTCCGGATATTTCGCCTACGAAATTGTCGACCCGGCGATGGTGAAAGATAATCATCATTATCGCATTACTTTTGAAGATTCGGTTCGTTCGGGAAGCGTTGCCGAGGGCGATACGCTTTCTACGAAATGCTGGACTCTCGCCGACGTTACTTTTGAAAGCGAGGGAACAATCGATACATTAATCGAACGTTCGCGGAAGTTAAGTCCCCTGGACGAACAACCGATCATTGACGGCTTTCAATTGTCGACACACAACAGCAAATTCATTCAAATTGATCGCAGCAAAAGCCACTGGAGTCGGGACAGTTTGTACACCATGAGTTTCAAAGTTTTTAAGGTTGGATTTGTCACCGGTACAATGTATCCCTCCGATTACAAGATTATTTTCGGCGAAGTAGGTATGGACACGTCGAAATATCTTAAGGTTACGCGCGTTGAGTTAATGCCAAAGCCGGTGAATTTTCGCGTTTACAATATGTCAACTGCCCGATTCATTGATTTCGCTTTTTGGGAAGTCCATGGCGATGACGGAGTTTTTTCATCTGATTACAACGATCAGGATTTAATAATTTTACTGGAAAGAGACGAAAACGACTCGTTGATCGTCACCTGGGAATTCAAAACAGTTTACGACGCCCGGCTCAAGGCTCCGGCAGCCGGGGACACAGCTTACGTGATTTTGTCCAAACCATTCCTCTCTTCCATGACGCTGGAATTTACCACGCACAAGGAAAAAATTGACGATGAACAGGCAAAGTCAGATTTAGACAAAATTCGTGTTGTTCCCAATCCGTACATTGTGACCAATAGCTGGGAACCGTTAAATCCCTATTCCAGCGGTCATGGCCCCAGAGAGTTGCATTTCATTAATCTGCCGCCCAAATGTACGATTCGCATTTTTAACGTGCGCGGTCAGTTGATCAACACTATTGAGCACGATGCCTACATTGGCGCGGGCGATCCGCAAATCTGGAACGGGACTGAGATCTGGAACATGCTGACCAGAGATAATCTCGACATTTCCTACGGCGTTTATGTCTATCATATTGATGCCGGGAAATGGGGGCAGAAGATCGGAAAGTTTGCGGTGATCAAATAGTTTTCAAAAATTGAATTAAAAATCTCCAAAGTTTTGTAAATACATTACAAGGGAGAATATCCATGAAACTCAGATACGTGATGTTGACAATAATGGTCTTGATTCAGGCGGCGCTGGCGCAGGAACAAGTCACAAAAGTAGGCACGACGGCGGCGGGTTTTTTGAACATCGATGTCGGCGGCAGAGCAGTCGGCATGGGCGGTGCTTTTGTGTCCGTTGCCGACGACGCCACGGCCATGTACTGGAATCCGGCGGGCATGGCGCTGCTCAACAAAAACGAAGCTGTTTTTAGCTACAACAACTGGATTGCCGATATCAGCTTTAATTATGCCGGCGTGGTCATGCCGCTCAGTTTCGGAACGATCGGCGTCAACGCGACTTTTCTCAGCATGGGCGATATGGAGCGCACAACAATCGACTATCCCATGGGCAACGGAGAAAAATTTTCCGCAGGCAGCTATGCTTTCGGTCTGGCGTACGCTCGCGCGCTGACGGATCGCTTTCGCATCGGAGTTAATTTAAAATACATCCATGAGTACATTTACAATTCTTCTGCTACGGGCATCGCGTTCGATCTGGGAACGCTGTTTACCACCCAGTTCAATGGATTAAAGATCGGCATGTCCATTTCCAACTTTGGTACAAAAATGCGCATGAGTGGCAGAGATTTGCTCATTCAGTACGATGTCAATCCGCTCATTTCCGGGAATAACGAAAATATCAATGCGGAACTGAAGACGGAAAGTTACGATTTGCCGCTCATGTTTCGCGTCGGAGTGTCCATGGACGTGTTGAAAGGCCGCGGCAACAGCAATCTGATTTTTGCCGTCGATGCGCTGCACCCCAACGATGATGTGGAATATCTCAATTTTGGCGCAATTTACACTTTCAACGAAATATTTTCACTGAGCGGCGGCTACAAAACGCTTTTTGCCAAAGACTCCGAAGAGGGGGTGTCTCTTGGCGTGGGATTTTCCTATCCCCTGGTCCGCGGACTGAGCGTCAAAGTGAATTATGCGTTTCATCAGTTCGGGGTATTGAAAGATGTGCAGCAGTTTTCGGTTGGGTTGAAATTTTAAAAATAATTTTTTTTAACCACGAAATATTTAGGTGAGCTATTTTAGGTGTAGTCCACTTCTGAAGTGGACTACACCTTGAGGAATGGAGAAATGCATTTGAAAAAAGTTATTATTGGATTATTGATTTTGTCATTTTCATTTTGCAGTAAGAAAGAAATAAATTACGAGGTTCCGCAGTGGGCAAAAACTGTGGTCTGGTATCAGATTTTTCCGGAAAGATTCCGCAACGGCGATCCGTCCAACGATCCGTCCACGGCAGATATTCAGGGCGCCTGGCCTTTTGGCGACGATCGGGAAATTCGGATTGTTCCCTGGACTTCCGATTGGTACAAATTGCAGCCCTGGGAGCAGGACGGAAAGGGATTTTACTATCATGCTCAGCGTCGGCGCTACGGCGGCGATTTGCAGGGTGTCTTGAATAAATTGGATTATCTGCAAAATTTGGGCATCAATGCCATTTATTTCAATCCGCTGTTCGAAGCGCCGTCTTTGCACAAATACGATGCTGTGTGTTACCATCATATTGATGACAATTTTGGTCCTGAACCGGATGGCGACAAAAAAATTATGCGTCGCGAAATCCCCGATGATCCTTCTACGTGGGAATGGACGGCGGCGGATAAATTGTTTCTCAAATTAATTGATGAATGTCACAAACGCGGGATTAAAGTGATCATCGACGGCGTTTTTAATCATGTCGGGGTAAAATTTTTCGCGTTTGAGGATTTGAAAAAAAATCAGCAAAAATCAAAATACAAAAATTGGTTCACCGTCAAATCCTGGGATGATCCGAATACGCCGGAAGACGAGTTCGATTATGAGTGCTGGGCAAACGTGCGCAGCCTTCCGGAAATCCGCGAGGGCAAAAGCGGATTTGACCGCGGCGCCTGGCGCTACATGCGGGCGGCGATTCATCGCTGGATGGATCCGAACAATGACGGTGATCCCTCCGATGGGATCGACGGCTGGCGGCTTGATGTGGCGGAAAAAGTAACCAGACCTTCGTGGGTGAAATTTCGCAAATTCGTTCGTTCCGTTAATCCGCAGGCGTACCTCAGCGGAGAAGTTTGGTGGGAAAAATTCCCTGTGAAAATGTTCAATGCCGCGGGCTGGCTTCAGGGCGATATGTTTGACGCGGTAATGAATTACCGGTTTGCCAACGCAGTCACTAAATTTTTCATCAACAAAAATAAAAAAATAACCGCTTCGGCTTTTGATCAGGAATTGGAACAGATTCGGAAAGACTACCCGGCTGAGGTCAATTTTGTGCTGCAAAATCTCATGGATAGCCACGACACGGATCGACTCGGTTCGATGATTGTCAATCCGGACAGAATTTACGGGCACAATAATACTTTGCAGTCAAATAAAAATTACAATGTGCGCAAACCTCACGCCGATGAAATTAAAATTCAAAAACTAATCGTACTTTTTCAGATGACTTACATCGGCGCGCCGATGATTTTTTACGGCGACGAAGCCGGTATGTGGGGCGCCAGCGATCCGGATGAGCGGAAACCGATGCTCTGGCAGGACATGACTTACGAGGACGAAGTCAGTCACCCCTTTGGGCTGGAGCGGCCGCGCGATAAAAATGTGTTCAACGAAGATTTGTTTCGCTGGTATCAAGGGCTGATAAAAATTCGCCGACAACATTCGGCGTTGATGCTGGGAAATTACCGGACAATTTTGGCGGATGGCGACAGAGATATTTTTGTTTTTGAACGCGCTACAGAAACTGAAAAAATTGTGGTTGCCGTCAATAATGCCGAAAGAATCCAACACGTGCGATTGAATTTGCCGGGAAAGTACTGGATGGATTTAATTTCCGGCGATCAATTCATCGGAGTGGATGACCAATTGGAAATTTCTCTGGACAGCAAGTCCGGCGTGATTTTGATTCCGGGGATGGAAACGAGACTCGCGCAGGAGAACCATTGATGAAGAGTATTTCTTTTCCAAGGGCGAGCAAATTTTTTTTGATCAGCGAAATTTTACTGATCACTGCGTTTGTTTTTTGTTCAAAAAATAAAAAATCAGTCCCTTTGGCGCAAGTCAATAACGACGTAATCTCTGTGGCTGACTTTGGCAGACGGCTGAACTTTTTTTCGCGCATTACCGGCATCAAAGATAATCTCCAGACGCGCGAGGATTTGCTCAATCAAATGATCAACGAGCAGCTTCTGATTCAGGATTTCCACCGCCGGGGCTGGGACAGCGACGCTGATTTTCGGCGGATAGCAGAGAGCATTCGCGCGCAATATTATCTGGACACTTACCGCAAAAAGATGTTCTTTGACACGGTTTCCGTGAGCGAGAAGGAACTTGCCAAACAATTCCGCCTTTCCAAACAAAAAGTGGCTGCCCGGCATCTGTACGCGCGCACCCGTGAACAGGCGGAAGAATTGTACGCGCGTTTGCAAAACGGGGAAGATTTTTCTGAACTTGCTCATGCTACTTTTCAGGATGCGACGCTGGCGGAAAACGGCGGTTATCTCGGTTATTTCGGAAAAGGAGAAATGGATCCGGCATTTGAGAAGGCGGCTTTTTCCCTGAAAGTCGGCGAAATTTCCCGTCCGGTGAAAACCAGATACGGTTACAGCATTATCAAATTGGAAGACAGAATTTTCATTCCCATTGCCAGCGAATCTGATTTCATTGCGGCGAAACCTAAACTGGAAAAAGAAATTCGGCTGGAGAAAAATATTCAGTACGCACAAAAATTGGGAAAAAAATTGGCAGAAAATTTGAGGCCGGAATTCAACCAAAAGTTAGTGCAATTTATTTTTTCCAGAATGAAAGAATTTAACAAAAGGACGTCGCGAAATCTTGATTCGGAAGAGCGGTCGTTGTCGGTGGCTCTCGCAGATGTCGCCGAAGAAACTTTGGTAAATTTCAAAGGCGGGAAATGGACGGTGGCGGATTTTCTGGAGCAGGCAAAGCACACTTCTCCGCGGCAGCAACGGCGAATTGAAACGTCAGATGATTTGAAACAATTCGTTGTCGGGTTGCGCGTACGGCAGGAATTGTTAAAAGCGGCTGAAAAATCAGGAGTGAAAGAAGACAAAAAACTGCAGAAAGAAATTGCCCACGCCATTGACGGCGCTATTGTCGGCAGAATGCTGCGCGTGATTTCGGACACCGTGACTGTGCCCACAGAGGCTTTGAAAGAAGCTTACGAGAAGAATGCGGACGGCTATTTTTTTCAGGAGCAGGCGAATGTGCGGGAAATTCTCGTCGGCGAGGAGGGTGCGGCGCGAAGATTATTGCAAAAAGTCCGCAATGGCGAGTCTTTTGCGGGATTGTCTAAAAAATATTCGCTTCGCAAATGGGCGGCAGAGCGCGGCGGCGAACTCGGATTTTCTCCCCGGTCGCGATTTGGGTCTCTGGCAGATTCCATTTTCCAATTGAACCCCGGCGAGATTGCCGGACCCTTTCCGGTGGAAGGATTTTACGCCATCGTGCAAATGATTAAAAAAAAACCGGCGCGTCCAAAAACATTTGAAGAAGCAAAAGAGCAAATTGCCACTGAATTGCTCTGGAAATGGCGGCGAATTCGCCTGCATAATTTTGTTGAACAATTACACCAGCAAGCTAATATTCGGATTGACAAAGAAAAATTACGTTGGACAGTGTTTTCCGAGTGAGCGTTAGTGGAGCAAAATTGATGAGTGAAAATAATCGAAAAAGCTGGCAAAGGATTGGAGTGGAGATTTTTTCCATCGTTTTCGCGGTAATTCTGGCGCTGGTCGTGAATGAATGGCGGCAAAATTACAATCGGAACCGCGCTGTGTCGCGCGCTTTGGCATTGGTTCGCAGCGAAATAGTGCAAAATAAAGATGGAATGGAACACTCAATCGCCAACCAAATCGCTTATCGCGATTCACTCAAGGCAATTTTATTTTCAAAATCAAAAAGGCGACTGAAAAATCAATCGTTTGCCAAAATTTACTCTGATTTGCAGCGAGAAATTAATGAGGGCTTGCAAATTGCGCCGATGCTTTCCACGGCCTGGACTACTGCGAAAGAATTGGGGATTATTCGGGATATTGATTATTCTCTGGCGATGAAATTTTCAGAAATGGAGGAGCAAAACAAATTGCTCAACTCCCGATTCCAGTCTCTGACAAAAATTTTTTACGGTTCTGATTTTTTTAAAAATAGGGCCACGGAAGAAGTTGTCGGCCCGGTTTTCATTGTGCTGACTGATTTGATTTCCACTGAGCAGGGTTTGGTGGAAATTTACCAGGAAATTTTGGATAAATTAGACAAAAATACCGGAACGATCCCTACTGCTGCTATTGATTCTTTGAAAAATTGAAGTTGTTAGGTTTTGGGTTTCGAGTTGAGCAGGGAGCTATATTCGTTCTGAAGAAATAAAGGCGAATCTACTTGACACAATCGTTAGATTTTAAAAGCTGATCTTTGATTTAAAACTCTAAACATCAAAGTGAGAAAAGATTTTCGTCCATTACCATGGAGGAATAAACCTTATGATTTTAAAACGAAAGATGTTCCTGATTTTGGGAATACTACTATTGTCATTCCAATATCTTTTTGCCGGAACAACCGGGAAAATAACTGGTCGGGTTGTCGACGTCCAGACCGGAGATCCGCTTCCCGGTGTGAATGTGCTTATCGAAGGAACGACCATGGGCGCGGCAAGCAGTTTGGACGGTTACTACGTGATTTTGAATGTGCCGCCCGGAAGCTACACATTGTCCGCTTCCATGATTGGTTACCAAAAGTCAACATTTACCGGCGTGAAGGTTTCCATCGACTTGACAACGACGATAAATTTTAAGTTGAGCACTGAAATTCTCGATCTGGGGAAAGAAGTAGTAGTCACGGCAAAGAGGCCACTGGTGACCAAAGATCTGACTTCAGCGGAAGCTCACGTGGACGCCGATCAGATTGCGAATTTGCCGGTGCAGGAAGTGAGCGAAGTTTTAGCCTTGCAATCGGGCGTGACCGTTGACCGCTACGGCGGCATCCACATTCGCGGCGGCAGATCGTCGGAAGTGGCGTACTGGGTGGACGGCGTCTCGGTGACCGATGTTTACGACGGCGCAATTTCGGTGCAGGTGGAAAATGAATCGGTGCAGGAGTTGCAGGTGATCAGCGGAACGTTCAACGCCGAATACGGGCAGGCGATGTCGGGAATCGTAAATATCGTGACCAAAGAAGGCGGCAGCAAGTATCATGTTAATTTTTCCGGCCACAGCGGCGATTACGTCAGCGAGCACAATCAAATTTTTTACGATATTAAAAACAATAATCCGGTTGCGAATTACAATTTACAAACCAGCCTCGACGGGCCTGTTCCTTTTGCAGATAAATTGAACTTTTTCGTCACGGCGCGCTACTATTCCACTGATGGCTGGCTGTACGGACAGAATAAATATTTGCCATCAGGTAAACCTGGTGATGGCAAACCCGTGCCGATGAATTTTCGTCACAAATTATCCGGACAGGCGAAAGTGACGGCGCGGTTGGCGCCGACAATGAAACTCAGCATTGGCGCGTTGGGAAGCAAAATGAATTTTCGCGATTACAATCACGGCTTCAAATGGAATCCCACCGGCGATGTGGAAAAATTTGACGACGGCTACAATTTGTCCGCGCTCCTGACGCACACGCTCAGCCAACGATCTTTTTACACGATTAATATTTCCAACTATTACAAGCAGTTCAAAGAATATCTTTACAAAGACCCGCACGATGCGCGCTATGTCCATCCGGATTCTCTTTTTGCGCCCAGCTACGGATTTTTGAGTAAAGGGACAAATATGCATCATTTTCAGCGCAATACAAACACCTGGGTCGGAAAATTCGACTATACTATTCAGCTCAATGAAATGCATCAGTTGAAGGCTGGGTTGGAAGGCCGGTTGCACAAACTTTATCTCGATGATATCTGGCTCACGGCATTGAGGGATTCCATGGGCGTTGACGTCGTGCCGTTTCGGACGGCCATTCTGGGACCGGAGAATCCGGCGCACAACAATTACACCACCCGCCCGATTGAATTTTCCGCGTACGTGCAGGATAAAATTGAATATAGAAGCATGATTGTGAATCTGGGCTTGCGCTTTGACTATTTCAACTCCCGGGCGAAAATTCTATCGGATCCGACCGATCCGAATATTTTCAATCCGTTCAAACCGGCTAATATTTACCGCGATCCCACGCTGCCGGATTCATTGCGAAATCTGCCGGGGAATTTGAAGACAGTCGCTGAACGCGAAGCGTACTGGTGGCAAGACGCGACGCCGAAGTATCAGTTCAGCCCGCGGTTGGGAATTGCCTATCCGATCACTGATAAAGGAACGATTCATTTTTCGTACGGCCATTTTTTGCAAATTCCAAATTTCGTGTATCTTTACGCCAACCCCGGCTACAAAGTGCCGGAGAGCGCTAATATCCACGGACCGTACGGAAATCCTGATTTGAAACCGCAGCGAACTGTGATGTACGAAATCGGATTGCAGCAACAGTTGGCGGAGAATTTGAAAATTGATGTCACTAGTTTTTATCGTGACGTTCGAAACTGGGTCACGACGAGCGTGCCCATTGAAACGTACATTCCGGGCGTGTCTTATTCCAAATACATTAATAAAGATTACGCCAATGTCCGCGGTGTTACTCTTTCCATGACGCTCAGGCCCACAGCGGGCTACTCGGTGAATGTCGATTACACTTACCAGGTGGCGGAAGGCAGCAATTCCGACCCTAACGAGGAATTTTACGCCATGCAGTCTCTGGCGGAACCGACGAAAATGATCATTCCGCTGGACTGGGATCAAACGCATACGTTGAACGCCTCTTTTATTTATGCGACGCGATGGGGCGGCGTGACGCTGTTGGGCCGATACGGCTCCGGGTATCCGTACTCGCCGCAAATCAGCCGCTCGTCGCGGCAGGGACAGAATCTGTCCACAGGTTTGAGAAAAAATAGCCGCCGCAAACCAACGGTTTACACATTTGATTTGAAATTGCACAAGAATATTTCCTTTGGCAATGTGAAAGCAATTTTCTTTGTCAATGTTTACAATTTATTTGATAGATTGAATGAAGTTGACGTTTTTGGCGATACAGGTCGCGCGGGAAATACGCTGCAAGGGAAAAACGTTTCCCAGGATGATGCGGCTCGCGTGAATACGGTGGAAGAATACCTTGTTTACCCGCAATTTTATTCAGCGCCGCGGGAAATCCAAATCGGGTTGGAATTTGATTTGGCAAATTTGTAGAATAGAAAAGACAGGAGAAATAGAATGCGCAAATGGTTGGGAATTTTTCTGATATTCATGTTTCTGTTCGGCGCGACTGTTTTTGCGCAGCACGTGCCGAGCAAGGAACGCGGCGATAAAAGTTATCGTCGAACTACAGACATCGCGGGCAATCTGGTGCGAACCACGGTCTGGAATAATGGAACCACCGGTCGCACCAAACCCGGCGACGGCATCCCGTACGAGTGGCCGAAAAATACCGGAAAAAATTATCTGGCGCAAACGGGACTCATGATCGGCGCCGAGGTTCGCGACGAAGACGGTCAGATACGACACATCACTGCGGTACATTCCAGAACAAGCCCCGGCGGAAAATCGTGGCAAATGGAGCCGGTTCCACAATATGCAAATGCCAATTCTGACGATATTGCCATGACCACGCTGGCGGCGACGGAAGACGATCGCGCCACCTGGCCGCCGTTTTGGCCTGACAAATTAGCAGATGAAAACGATCCTGGCTGGCCCGGGTCCTGGAACGGCTATTTCGGAAAAAATCAATTCAACGCCGATTTGGAAATGTTTTACCGCATGTCTGACGACAGTTACGATCGCTACAATTACTATCCTGATACGACAGATTATTCCCGCCGCGGTCTGGGTTTGCTGGTAGATGTGCGCGTAATGCAGTGGTCGCAGATTTTAGTGAACGACGTTGTTTTTGTGCTTTATGATATTAAAAATGATGGCACGAAAGACCTGGACAAAGCAGCGGTAACGTTGTTTGT